>JALHTN010000621.1 GCA_022865865.1 Anaerolineales bacterium | reverse complement strand
TGCTGAGCTTTCACCTGCGCTCGGAGTGCACACCGGTCCGGGGACTGCTGGATTGTGTTATTACCCTGTCCTATCTTGAGTCAGGTTTTTTCTCCAATGAGATGAAATCCCAAACCTGGGATCACTTGAAGCGCGACAAGGTACCCCGGCATTGATCATTCCCCTAATCCATCATCGCCCAGATGGAAAGATCTGCCAGCCACGCTCTATGGCAATTTGTCTCAATGCCTCATCCGGGTAGGTGGCGACTGGGTTGCCAACCATGGTTAATAAATACTGGTCCGAAACAGAATCAGCATACGCATAACTAGCCCCATAGTCGATCTTGAACCCTTTTTGTTCCATGTAAATCCGGATCAGGATTACTTTGTTATCTCCAATACATGCCGGACTGCTGTTTCGTCCGGTGAAAATCCCCTCCTTAATTTCCAATTCTGTACCCACAACATGATCAGCGTGGATGTCTTCTGCCAAGCGCTTTAGCAGAGGCACCGGCGTCCCGGAGACCAGGACTGTCATTTCACCCTTCTCATGGTGCTGGTTGAGAATCTGGCAGGTATCTGCTCGCCAGGTTTTTCTAACCTTGGTTTCTGCCACCCAATCCCAAATTTGATCTGCTTCACTCAAGGTATAGCCACGCAAATACCAGCCGAGATGAGCAGGCCAGGGTTTTCGAAATGCCTGATCGGATATCACCCCAATCTTCCTCAATATATACAGAGGAAAGTGATATGTCATGTATATCCTGTGGGTCCACTGGCGCGAGTTGTGAACCCTGAAATAATCCATGATACCCTGCCAGACATGGGCACTGGTTAAAGTACCATCGAGGTCGAAGAAAGCGGCTTTGGATGGAATGGATATGACTCCTATTGTGAAATCAGGTGCCTCGCGATCCTGAAGCGAAATCCGCGAGGCACCTGAATCGTAACGGTTATTAGGGTGGTTTATTCAGCAGGTTCTGGAACAGATTCTTTATGCTCACGCACCAATTCTCGACGCAGGATTTTTCCAATCGTCGTTTTTGGCAGTTCATCCCGGAATTCTACTTGAGTAGGAATTTTATAGCTGGCCAGCTTGTCCTGGCACCAGTCTTTAATATCATCCTCAGTCAGGGTTTCACCGGGTTTAACAACCACCCACGCTTTTACAGTTTCTCCCCGGTAAGGATCAGGTATGCCAGCAACCCCGACCTCGAGAACTTTCGGATGCTCGGTGATCACTTCCTCCACTTCACGCGGCCAGACTTGATACCCGCCGGGTTTTATTAATTCTTTCTTGCGATCGACAATATAGAAATAACCATCCTCATCCATGCGGGCGATATCACCTGTATGCAGCCATCCATCTCGCAAGGCGTTGGCTGTTTCGGTTGGCATATTGTGGTAACCCTTCATCACCATCGGCCCCTTGAGCACCAGTTCTCCAATTTCACCAGGTGGAAGATCGGTGACTTCATCATCCAGACTCACGATGCGGCATTCCACATCCGGGAGTGGTAAGCCGATCGATCCGGTCCGGTTTTCTCCAAGCTGGGGGTTGCAGTGAGATGCGGTGGGTGCTTCAGATAAACCGTAGCCTTCGAATACAACGCCTCCTGTGAACGCCTCAAAATTTTCCTTGGTTTCTCGCATCAAAGGTGCTGAACCGGATATGCAAGCCTTGATTGAACTCAGATCATATTTCCCAGCAATGACATCCGGATGGTTGTTGAGGGCGTTATACAGGGTGGGTACCCCCGGGAAGATGGTAGTTTTGTATTTTTGGGCGTTGCTCAAGACATCATTCAAATCACGCGGATTGGGAACCATGACCAAACCTGCCCCAGTTTTGATCCCAAAAAGCATTCCCGCCACCATTCCGTAAACATGAAAGAGAGGAATTGCCATCAATACTGTCTCTTCACCATCTATTGCCCCGACCATCCAGCTCCGCATCTGAATTGCATTGGCAACCAGATTGCGGTGCATAGCGATGGCAGCTTTAGAGATGCCAGTTGTGCCTCCGCTGTACTGGAATAGGGCGTTATCGTCGGGCGAGACCTCGACTTGCGGGCGCTGCTCTGGTTGGTGATCATTGATTAAATCCTGCATCATAAGATCACCTTCACTTAGCTGGATTCGAAATCCATCTTTCTTCTCTTTTGTCAGAGTAAAGAGAAAGGCTAAAATGGAGGGCAAAGTTTCTTTAATGTTTGTGACGACGAGCGTCTTGATTTTTGTCTCGGGTTGAACCTTTTTCACCAGGTTGTAAAAATTGCTCATGACCAGCATGACCTCGAACCCGGCATCATTGGCCTGATGCACGATTTCTCGAGCGGAATACAATGGATTCACGGCTACAATGATGGCGCCCAATTTTAGTATCGCGAAATATGCCATTACGAACTGAGGGGTATTGGGCATGAAGATACCCACTCGATCGCCTTTGCTGACTCCTATGCTGGCCAGACCAGCTGCTAACCGGTCCGTAATCACCTCCATTTCTTTATACGTGATGCGCGCCCCTTTAAATATCGTACATGCTGAATCAGGGTATTTTTCAGCTGCCTGTGACAATAGTTCGAACAATGGGATTGCAGGATAATCGATCGTATGGGGAACCCCCGCATCATAATTGTTCAGCCAGGGCCTTTCACTCATAACCTTCCTCCTTATCTAATAGTGACCCAGGACCGAGGGAATCCAATCCGGATTCCGTTATAGATCTAGTATAGGGATAATTAAAAAATTGTCAATCGAGTTGGAGCTTACAACGCAGCAAAGACTCGATTTCCTTCATTGGGTGATCGTTTACTTTGAACCAATGAATGTAGGGGTCATCCTCTTTGAACCAATTTGCCTGGCGGCGAACGAACAAGCGTGTGCGCCGTCTGATCAATGTCACTGCTTCTTCAAGCGTGGTCTTTCCCAGTAGATAATCTATCACTTCACTGTAGCCAATGGCTGAGAAGGAGGCTAAATCGGGAGCATATCCCCTGGCCAACAATGCTTGCACTTCGCTGATAAATCCATTTGCAAACATATCATCGATGCGGGAGTCAATGCGTTCAAATAAATCAGTTCTCGGCATGCTCAAGCCAATTTGAACTAAATCATAGGTTGATTTTCCCCGCAGAGATTGATCGGAAAACTTCTTCCCGCTGCGCAGGATCACTTCCAATGCCCGGATTGTGCGGCGAAGATTGCGGGGATCAATCTTCCTAGCCGACTCTGGATCGAGCACAGCTAATCGGGCATGCAGTCCATCCTTACCAATCTCTGTTGACCAGGTTTCCAGGGCTTTGCGCAGCTGCAAATCGGGTTTGACCTCTGGAATTTGCCAATCCTCGACGATGGCACGGATATATTGTCCGGTACCGCCAACTAGCAAGGGCAGGCAGTTTCGAGCCTGGATACTGCGGATTGCCTCCCGAGCTCTGCGCTGGAAGAGAGTAAGACTCCAGATTTGATCCGGCTCAGCGACATCAATTAAGTGATGTGGTACTTGCTGGCGCTGTTCGAGAGTTGGCTTGGCAGTTCCAATATTCATTCCCCGGTATAACAAGCGTGAATCAGCCGATATGATCTCTCCATTCAGCCGCCGCGCGATCTGGATGGCAAGCTCGGTTTTTCCTACCGCGGTTGGCCCAAGGATAACAACCAATGGAGATTGGAACGCCTCCGCCGCATTCGGAATGTGATCGTGATCATCACTTGCACCCCTGCCCCTCATATGGCTTTTATTCATGCAGGGCATTTTCAAAATGGTGGATGATCGGATCACGGTTCCTATAGCGCTCGATGGCGATCACATCGACCCGCCAATCCTGGTCGAGATCGGGATGTTCCTGCAGGTAGTGCAGGGCAGCAGAGATCAGGTGATTTTGCTTGCTGGCCGTAATTGATTCTTCCGGGAAGCCAAAAGTTTGTGAGCTGCGGGTCTTTACTTCTACGAAAACGGTCGTCATTTCATCGGGGTCGTTCTTGGATAATTGCAGGGCGATCAGATCAAGTTCACCGTATGGGGTACGTGCGTTGCGGGCAACAATTTGATATCCCTGCTTGATTAAGAAATCTGCAGCTAATTTTTCTCCCCACCTGCCTAATTCCTGAGGGGGAACGCTCAATCTTGATTCCTTCTAAAAGGTTGAGAAAGCCGCTGGAAAAAGTTGCGCTTCTTCCCGGTGTATTCCATGAATAACTTTTGGTAGCGATCGATCATGGTCCGGGTTGTATTTTCTATGGCAAAGTTCAATGAGATTTCTTTCGCTTTCTGCGACATTTTCCCCAGGGTTTCTCGATCGGTAATGATGCGGGAAATTTTTGCGGTGAATACAGCTAAATCCTCTTCCGGTGCCAAAAATCCAGTCACACCATCTTCAACAATATCACCAACTCCAGGTGATTGGATGCCTACGACAGGCAAACCAGAAGCCATGGCTTCAATCACTGAGAGTGGGTGAACTTCAGTTACCGAGGCTGTGACAAACACATCCGCTGCGGTTAAATAGCCAGGTAAATCTTGATAGGGGATCATCCCGGTAAATTTTATCCGGTCATTCATGCCCATAACCCTCACGCGGTCCTCAAGATTCTCGCGTTCGGGTCCATCACCAATGATCAGCAAGGCGACATTATCATAAGACTTGGCAATGCCCGCAAATGCTCTCAGCAAGAATGGGAGGTTTTTTTCTGGACCGACTCGCCCCATATATGTAAGCAAGATATCATCTTCATCGAATCCGAGTTCTCGTCTGGGGATGGGTCGCTCAACTGATTGGAATGGGTGGACATCGACACCATTAGGGATGACGTCAATCTGTGCTTTTACTCCCAGGTTGATAAGCACATCCTTTAACCCTGCTGAGGGGGCGATCACCAGATCACATGCTTTGCAGAAGGAAGGCATGTATGTGCGCAGGAAGGCATCTCCCCAAGCATCAGGAACCATGGGTAGGTAGGCCTGGGCGTACAGGTCGTAACGAGTGTGATTGGTAAACACCAGTGGAATTCCCTGTGACCTGCAGTAGCGGAGAGCCAATTGCCCACTGGTGAACGGATGGTGCACATGGATGATATCCATTTTCCGTAGAATTTTCTGGGATTCAGAACTGAGCCGGGCGCTGAAATAGAGCCCGGTATCGACTAACGGCACGCCACGGGTGCGAATGATATTGGGCTCATCATCGATGTAATCTCCCCCACCGAATGTGAACACGTAAACTTCGTAACCGGCTTTTTCCAGAAATTGCTTACTCAATGCGATAACATTGGTTATACCGCTGATGTGAGGTTTATAGGCATCTGCCATCATACCAATGCGCATATCTTTTTTCTCCAGATCAATCGTGCTATCTTCTATATAATCCTAAGCGTATTGTAATTTTACGTCAAGAATCGGTTAAAATGCAGTTGTGGAAAGAACCAGTTATCTCCCCAGTGCAGATCGATTGAGCATCTTGTCTGCAGTCATCTTGCTGGCTTATGCTGCCGGCCGCTTTGTAGATATCCCACCACGAGAATTTGGATTGCAGCTGCCAGGATTTTATCTGGCGATTGAAGTGAATATCCATACCCTGGTCACGCTGCTGGTCGCTGGCTTGACCGCCAGCGGTGCTGATCTTCTTCTGCGAGATCATCCGGCAATGGGGGATCAACGCACCGTGGAGCGTTGGTTGCTACCCGCATTGACAGCCTGGACTCTTGGCATTCCATTAACTCAATTGGAAATTGGTCTGCAATGGTTGATCAGCTTTGTGGTTGGTGGTGCCTTATTGATGCTGGTCCTCGTCGCAGAATATATTGCGGTTGATCCAGAGGATGAGCGCTACCCGATGGCAAGTGCGGCATTAACGGCAGTATCTTACGCATTATTCTTAATATTAACCATCTCCTTAAAATCTTCGGGATTGCGCTTATATCTGATATTACCTGCATTGCTTTTTGCTGCAGCGCTGGTAAGTTTGCGTACTCTCCATCTGCGCATAATTGGTAGCTGGCTTTATTTACCCACTTTGGTGATCACCGTGATCCTGGCTGGGATTATCTCCGCTCTGCATTATTGGCCTCTTTCTCCGATCACTTACGGCCTCTTGATCCTAGGTCCAGCTTACTCGTTGACCAGCCTGATCGGCGCCCTGTCTGAAGATCAACCATTTAATAGGGCGATTGTCGAACCTGGTTTGGTAATAATCGCTGTGTGGGGGACTGCCATATGGATAACTTAAGTGACAAGCTGTTCCTGCACGAGAGTCATTGGGAGATAATGTTGGCGGATATCCTTGAGCGGAATTTTGAGGAAGCTTGTGGTTTGGTTGCTGGAGTCGATCAGACCAGCTGCGCGGTGTTCCCGATTATCAATGTTCTGCATAGTCCGGTCAGATTTCGGATGGATCCTGAGCAGCAATTGGGATATTTTAATC
The DNA here is from genome assembly GCA_022865865.1 of Anaerolineales bacterium. The sequence goes on along the minus strand of JALHTN010000621.1, from coordinate 1,383 downwards.
AAATTGATGATGCAGACTGGCAGCTGCAGGCTATCTACCACTCGCATTTAAAGGGTCCTGAACAACCCTCACCAATCGATATTGAGGAAGCGAATTATCCAGGAGTGATAAATTTAATCTGGTCACATACTTTTGGTAATTGGGATTGCCGAGGATATTTGATTAATAACGGGATAGTCGAACGCATTCCAATCTACCGCATAGAAGCAAATTAAACCGCTATTCGGACTCATTCCTCATCATCAGAGGAAGCGGGTGGTTCACCAAAGAGTTGTTCATAAAGCGCATATAGATTGCGGGAATGAAGTTCTTCAGCCAAACCACCAATTAAGACCCTGCTTTTTCCGCACTCCTCAACCCCGATCTCTTCCAACAAGTCCCAAGGATATTTTCTTCGTCCGGCTTTTCGTACAGCCCGGCGGATTGCCGAAAGATATGCTAGATTTTCCTTGATGGAGATTTCCACTTCCCCTCGCAGTACGATATCCCCATGCCCCTGCACGATATTCTCAAGCCCCATTTTCCCTATTTGCTTTAGCGTTAGGACCATTTCGTCGGCATTTCCGTCAACAATGTAGGGGATTGGCATGAAAACATCTCCAGCGAAAAGAACCCGGTCTTCTTCAATAATCACCCCAATATTATCCGGGCTGTGACCAGGTAAGGGAACCATGGTTAAGGTTTTCTTTCCAATACGCAGGTTGAGTGACCCTTCAGAGAAGGTCAGGTGAGGCAAAATGATCCTCCCCTGCCGGAAAGTGGTGCCTTGTTTCTTGGCTTTTTCAAGAGAAGCTCGTCCCCGGGAATCCAATAGTTCGCGGCACAGGGTGCTGGACAGGATGGTGGCATTGGGAAATAGATAATTTCCCCAGGTGTGATCTGCATGATAATGGGTGTTGATCACATACCTTACCGGTACCTGGAGCTCCTGGTCAATGAATTGTCGGATTTCTAAAGTCTCTTCAGGTAATGCCAGGGTGTCGATCACGATCGCCCAATTTGGGCCAACTATTGCACCAGCATTGACCTGGGCATAGACATCACTTTGAAAAGAGTATACATTTTCGGCTACTCTCTCACGTTGTAGCATTTATTAAATCCTGTATTTATTGAATTATTGAGTGAATAAATCGAACGATAATTTCTGAGCTGTCTTCATAAAACTCTTTTGAACTAGGGAAGAATAGCACAAATGAGGGCACAAAGTCAAGAGAGTTTTACATAATATGCGCGCACTCTTTATCCAATTTGTTGTTTGGGGACCTCCAAAGGTTGCTTTCCTTGACAGTCAATAATCGCTCAGGTACAATTCCGCTACCTAAAGCCGGGGCCTGTAGCGCAGTTGGGAGCGCGCTTCAATCGCACTGAAGAGGTCGCGGGTTC
>JALHTN010000620.1 GCA_022865865.1 Anaerolineales bacterium | reverse complement strand
TCCAGCTTCTGGAAATACGATTATCCTGCTATCCTGGTGACTGAGGGATCGGAGGACTTCAACCCCAATTACCATTCTGCGGATGACGATCTGGATAGTATTGGAGATTTCATCTATTACACCAACATGATCAAAGCCAGCTTGGGCACGGTGGCTCATTTGGGCTGCCTGGTTGACGAGGGTCGAGGAACGATCTCCGGGCAGGTGATAGATCCCCTTTCACAGCTACCAGTTCCTGGTGCCTCAGTATGGCTGCATAACCCCGATTGGGACTACACCCTGTTCACACGCAGTGATGGAGATGGTTTTTACCAATTTTCAGCGCTGGCGGGCTGGCATAAATTGTCGGCGGATAGCCTTGGTTATGTGCGTCAAGAAACTGATTTATTAATCGTACAAAACCAGGCTCACGAGGTAGATATCGCCATCCAGGCGATGGATGAGATGGCAATTTACCTGCCACTTTCCGCGAATATCCGCCATGCGCCTCCTCCAGGCTGTCCTTGATATATATTGTCCTGGCAGCCTCACATCACGGGGGGTACAATTAAGTAATCGATAAATATAAATCAAGGTGGACCTTAAAGATGAAAGTTATTTCTGTTGAGCTCAATGGAATTGATGAATTATTCCAGGAACCCGATTTCGATCCCTTCAATCCAACAAGCCGCTGCGAATCGGGAATGGCCGACTTGTTTAACCAAACTCAGGATATATCCTCCAAAGAACCTCTTCAAATTGTGATCTCACTTCCAGATGATGCAGTAGAGCCGGAGATGGAAAACAAGATCATTTCTGCGATCAAACGCTACTGTGAAGTAAAAATTATCCATTCTGACCGGGAGATACGAGAAATCCGAAAACAAGGCATGCGGGATTTACGTTGGGCAATAGTCATTTCAGTGATCCTTCTGTTGGGTGCTTATCTCATTACACAGCTGACCTCCCTGCCCGAGATACTCATCTATCTGGTATCCACTGGCGCTGGAATCATCGCCTGGGTAACGCTCTGGCCGCCCCTGGACAGCCTCCTCTACGAATGGAGTCCTTACCGCCAAACGAAATTACGCTATCAGCTGCTTTTCTCAGCCCAGATAATCCTCAAGTATCAAGTATCCAGTTCTAGCAATTCGTAAGAGAAATTTTCGAATTCTCAATAAATAACACCATCTCTACATCTACCATTTTTCAACCGAGGGAAGAACTGTCCATGACAATTTACAACGATCAAATCAGCTCCTATATTTCCGGTCTGTTCGCAGAAGAAGATGCCCCCTTGCAGCTCGCCCGAGAGGATTCTGCCGAGGTTGGTTTACCAGCCATTAGTATAAAACCCGAGGAAGGTCGCTTCCTGCAGTTCCTGGTTCGAGCCTGCGGAGCCAGGAAAGCTGTCGAGATTGGGACTTTGGGTGGGTACAGCGGGATCTGGATCGCCCGCGGTTTGCTCCCGGGAGGGAAACTAATCTCGCTTGATAGAGAACCCAAACATGCTGAGGTTGCCCGAACTCATTTCGCGGCTGCGGGTTTGAGCGAGGTGATCGAGGTGCGTATTGGTGAAGCACTCGACCTGCTCAGTGAACTCAGCGCTGAAGCACCCTTTGATTTCGTGTTCATCGATGCAGATAAAGACGGCTATCCAGCCTACTTCGATTGGGCAGTAGACCACATCCGCACAGGAGGCGTCATCGCCGCTCACAACGCCTTCCGCAAAGGCAGCGTAGCCGGGATAAAAGAAGACGACGATCATTCAGCGCTGATGCGCCAGTTTAACCAGGATGTCGCCAACGACAACCGTCTGATCAGCACCATCTACCCGGCTGGGGATGGAACTCTGATCGGGGTAAAAATCGATTGATTACCTGCAACTTTAAGTGCTCTCCTGCGTAGATAGTAGTGAGGAGATAATAATGTCTGAAACTACACGTAAACCATTACGCCGTTCGTCTGACAACCGCATCTTATTGGGTATCTGTGGTGGGTTGGGAGAGTTCTTCGGGATCAATCCGATCTGGTTTCGCCTGGTGTTCGTGATCGCCGCCATACCCGGTGGGATTCCGGGGTTGCTTTTATACCTGATCCTGTGGTTGATCATTCCCAAGAATTAAATCAGCCAAGCTAGATAGCTTGAAAGGATTCCAGCTCGTCATTTCAGTGCTGGAATCCTTTAGCTTTAATGTGGGCAGAGCACAATTTTTAATGTGCACGCTCTTTTATGGAAATATTACTGAGAAATTTCATTCAGTAGGACAATGATTCGGCTGTAATAAACCCGGGGTTGTGTCCTTGCCGTCTTGGTGGCGATATCCTTGAATCATATCCATTTCTCCATTCACTTGGTTTTTTATGGATTATTCGATCAAGAAATTAATTTCCCTTAAAAATAGAACTGCGCAGAGCTGCTTTGAAAGCACTCTGCGCATCTTTTTTCCTATCAGGATTTCTCTTTACTGCAAATCCTCATCCAGGGATGCCTGGGCTGCTGCGCTGATATCTTCATGCTCCAGTGCCTGCTTGAGCGTGGCCTCATCCTCGTAGGAGAGGAAGGTCTGGTGTACAGTGCCGCCGAACTTGGCCATCTCGGGTACCACTTTGTCTCCGGTCGCTTCCACGACCAGGATAAACAGAGCTGATTGCCCGGGGTCCAGGGAATCACCGACATCTTTAATGAACTTGTTGTCGATGCCCAGGTCGGTGCCTTTGCTGAACAAAGCGCCCATCAAGGCGCCGAAGAGTCCCCAAAAAATGGGGGCCACGAAGAGCAAACCGATCAGTAAGCCCCAGAAGCCACCAAAAATGGCGGCACTGCCGGTGTTCATTTTCTCGAGTGTTTGGGTGACTTTGACCTTACCCTTCTGATCCTTAACCGCTACAGCGGCATCTTCCAGGGTGACCAGCTGCATTTTCTACAGCTCGCCCAATTTCTCCAATGCCTGGGTGGCCTTGTCAGCGGTATCGTAAGTGACTGCAATTAACGTGCTCATTAATACCTTTCTCCCATCATTGAATTTTCCTCGTCATTATTTATCACGGGTCTGATTTATGAACCCAATTTGCTGGCGAGGATTAGGGTCTATCATAAAGATAATCTGTTAGAAAATTATATGAATCTTCTGATTTTCCATAGCTTGATTCGTTCAAATGACAGTAGGGGAGAAGCATCTCCAAGCATTGATTTATTGAATGCATAATAATATAGATGCTTCGCCCTTACCACTGTTGCGATTCACAATGAAGATCTATCAGAGTGAATATAAATCAAAGAGAGGTTGTCTTCCATGACAACCCCTTTCAAGTACTTCAGCATTTAGCTAAAGGAACATCTAAATGATGAATATCAATAATTAAAAGACTTTGCCGCCTGGTTGACCAGGTCCTGGACATTGTTCATCAGCTTGTCGGTCAGCTCTCGCAAGTAGCGGTAGCTGCGATCGGTTTTCTTCTGCATCGCCAGCTGCCACGGTTCGCCGATGTTAACATTACATTTTCCGCCGAACTGCCACCAGCCGACAGGATCACGATCGTGAAAGTGCCCTTTGATCTCTTTGATAAACTTCGGTTCAACGTAAAAACCAATCGGAACCAGTGGAACACCTGTTTCCATGGCAAGTAGAGCAGCCCCTGCACCTGCGCGGCGCACTTGAGACGATGAGATGGTTGTGCCACACATCTGCTCAATAACTTTCTTCACCCATCGGGTCGAAACGCTTTGGACGTACATCTCAGCGAGCGTCAAGGTCAGCGCTCGCTCACTGCGCAAGCCTTTCTCAAGCGCATCGGGGTAGAACCTGCTATCGCGAACCTGGGCTACATCAAAGGTGATCTCTCCTAAACGAGTCTTGACCGTCTTGGGTTTAAAGCCGTTGGCGTGTCCGCGTCGTTCTGGCGTGCGCTCGTAGTGACCAGCACCTAAATACTTCTCACGATCTATCTGTGTGGCTGCATTGATCAAGATGCGCACCAATTCGGGTAAGAAATCCAGGCCTTCGGAGGCGATCTGCTCTAATAATTCAGCGGGTAAGGTAAAATCGTTCTGGTAGGTTATGGTGCTACTCCTTTCAATTGTGTGATAACTTCCGAAAGGATACACCAGACCTGCTAATTATGGTAAATACTAGAATTTACAGAAAGAATGATTCACCTACGTGCTAATGAAAATATGAATGGTTTGGTCCGGCAATACATTCCTAAATAACTTAACTTTGCATTAGTCACAGACGAAGATCTGAATAAGATCATAGACAAATTAAACCATCACCCAAGGAAATGCCTCGCTTTCAAAACGCCTTTTGAGGTTTTCTTTGAGCAACCTATAACACTTACATTTTGGATTCAACATTTGTAATATGTTATGATACGCGTTTTAGCAGATTGCGCCTAATCTCAACCTTTTGAGAAAAAAAACCAAACGAAGGTCTAAGTATGGCTAGAAGCAAAGATTATTGGCAAGGTAAAATAGCATTGATCACCGGGGGATCAAGCGGGATTGGTCTTGCTGTTGCTCGTTCCCTTGCGGAAAAAGGTGCTCATGTCTGGTTATTAGCGCGTGGATTGGAGGGATTAAAGTTCGCGCTTGAATCTTTGAAATGCCATGAAGATCAACATTGCGGGATGATATCTGCAGATGTTTCTGATTGGGATCAGGTCTCATCTGCAGTGATCCAGGTCGAGTCGGAGATTGGTGTGCCTGATTTAGTGGTCAACTCGGCTGGTGTCGCCCACCCCGGATATTTCCAGGATCTTGGTGTAGAGATCTTCCATTGGATGATGGACGTCAATTACTTCGGCACAGTTTATGTATGCAAATCCGTTGTGCCAGGCATGGTGGCTCGTGGTTCAGGGCACATCGTCAATATCTCCTCTGGTGCGGGATTAATCGGACGTTACGGCTATACGGCTTACGGGGCTACCAAGTATGCCGTGCGAGGTTTCACAGATGTCCTGCGCTCTGAATTAAAGCCTTTAGGCATTAATGTTTCCCTCGTGTTCCCGCCGGATACGGACACACCTCAATTGGCTTATGAGAAAGAATACCTGCCGCCCGAAGCCAAAGCATTAGCAGGCATCGCAAGCCTCATATCGCCAACTTTGGAAGATATGTCGACCCTCATGTCGCCCGAGGAAGTTGCAGACTCGATCATGCTCCAGGTGGAGCGGGGACGATATATAATACTGCCGGGATTTGAGATAAAATTACTATTTTGGCTGAGTAGATTTTTAGGTAGTGGCATTTATCCGATACTGGACTGGCTGATCGCCCGCGCACAACGTGATAATCAACAAGGAGACTGAAATTATGGATATCTTCCAGAAATGTTCTGAATTTACATACGCCAAGGAGGCCATGGAGGGAGGGTTCTATCCGTACTTCATTCCATTTTCAGAGAATGAAGGCACTGAGGTGGAGTACCAGGGTCGCCGCTTGATCATGTGTGGCTCGAATAATTACCTGGGTCTCACAACACACCCGATGGTTCGAAAAGCTGCTCAGGATGCGATTGACCGCTACGGGACGAGCTGTACTGGATCCCGTTTCGTCAACGGTTCGCTGGACTTACATGAGCAGCTCGAGCGCGAGCTGGCAGATTTTGTCGGTAAAGAAGCTGCCTTGGTGTTTTCGACTGGTATGCAAGTGAACCTGGGAACCATCAGTGCCTTGGTGAGCCGAGGAGATACTGTCATCCTCGACAAGTTTGACCATGCTAGCATTGTTGATGGCGCACGATTGGGCTGGGGACAGACCAAACGCTTCCGCCATAACGATATGGCAGACCTTGAACGCGTTCTAGCAAGCATCCCGGAAAAGCAGGGGAAAATTGTGGTAGTTGATGGATTGTACAGCATGGAAGGTGACATTGCTTTCTTGCCCGAGATCGTACCTCTTTGTAAGCGTTATGGTGCCCGTCTGATGGTGGACGATGCTCATTCGATTGGTATTCTTGGGAATGGAAGGGGTACCGCGGCACACTTTGGCTTGACTGATGAAGTCGACCTGATTATGGGAACCTTCAGCAAATCCTTAGCATCTATAGGTGGCTTCATCGCCGGGGAGGAAGATGTAATTCACTATATCAAGCACTTTGGGCGTGCTTTCATCTTCAGTGCCAGCATTTCACCTCCTAATGCCGCTGCCGCGCGTGCTGCTCTACATGTCATTGAGGAGGAGCAGGAACTTGTACAAAGGGTAAACGACATCGGAGAAAAGATGCGCAAGCGCTATACAGAGATGGGTTTCAACATAGGAACTTCCGTAACACCGATAATTCCGATCATCATCGGTGATGACTTGCGAACAGCCCTGGCATGGAAGCACCTGTTCGATAATGGCGTATACGTAAATTGTGTGGTTGAACCCGCGGTACCACCTGGAAGACAGCTGCTCCGTACCAGTTACATGGCATCTCATACGGCCGAGCAATTAGATCGCGTCTCGGTAATCTTCGAGCAGCTTGCCAGGATGATGGGATTAATTTAATCAATGAGGATTAGGCTTCATCTTGCGGAAATACGATGCCTATTCCTTTTCCCCCAAAAAGATAAAGCAATGCGGCAGCGTAGGCTTCACTTGCTTCAATGCCGTCAAAAGTACGCCAAATTCCATGGATTTTTTATATCACACCTGCTGATATCAAACCATTTGCACATCGTGGAGCAGCTTTATGGGGCAATGGTTATCTCGCTCCGTATGCGATTGTAACTCCCCCTGATGGATATTTGAAAGTAGGGAGATATCCAAATGAAAAAAGGATTGTACCATCGTCCTTAGGAACTCCAATAAGAGAGTGGCATGTGAGGCTTGGTATGCCTGATTACAGTATCAAAGAGATAGATGGTGTATCACAAGTTCATGTCACACCAAAACACAAGTGGTATCGTTGAAATTGATGAGATTGTGTTTGATGCTTACTATCGGTATTTTGAAGCGCTACGTGCAACATTTCCATAAACTCTTCGACAACAATGTCGCAATGTTCGAGATACATATTTGTAGGAGCCCCCGAAGAGATTTGAACTCTTAGCCATCTGATTCGAAGTTATTCGATATGTTAGCACCTGGGTAAAATAAACAACCAAACCCACCTGAATATCTAGGTGGGTTTGGTTGTGATCGAAATGAAGAAATGTTTGGTGACTAATAATTAAAAGACTTTGCTGCCTGGTTGACTAAGTCCTGTACATTGTTCATCAGCTTATCGGTCAGCTCTCGCAAGTAGCGGTAGCTGCGATCGGTCTTCTCCTGCATCGCCAACTGCCAGGGTTCGCCGATGTTTACATTACATTTCCCGCCGAACTGCCACCACCCGACCGTATCTCGATCGTGAAAGTGCCCTTTGATCTCTTTGATAAACTTCGGTTCAACGTAAAAACCAATTGGCACCAAAGGCACACCCGTTTCCATTGCTAAGAGGGCAGCCCCTGCACCTGCGCGGCGCACTTCCCGCGAACCGCTCATACGCCCCTCTGGGAATATTCCTACGGCATTACCCATTTTCAATTTCTCACGCGCCAAGGCAAGCGCATTCTGACCCTGGCCAACCACTACCGGG
>JALHTN010000084.1 GCA_022865865.1 Anaerolineales bacterium | reverse complement strand
GCAGCCCCTGCACCTGCGCGGCGCACTTCCCGCGAACCGCTCATACGCCCCTCTGGGAATATTCCTACGGCATTACCCATTTTCAATTTCTCACGCGCCAAGGCAAGCGCATTCTGACCCTGGCCAACCACTACCGGGATCTGATCGGCGTATTCCAGGATCTTTCCAATGATGGGCAAACTGAAGGTATCTTCTTGAATGAAGAAATGGATCTTCTCCTGAATGATGAAAGGCAGCACGAAAGCATCGGTGACATGGGGATGGTTGCCAACAATGATCTTTGGACCCGCGGGCAAGTTTTCTCTGCCATCCACCTTGACACCATCCATGAATAGTGCCATGTAGGTTCTGACAACACCTTTCGCTAATCCGTACCAAACATCCATTTCCAAACCCCTTTTCTAAGTAAGCTAGTGATACTTTTCACCTATATTCTAATAAAATTCTATGCTTTATGTCAAGTGACAAATTGGTAATTATTGAGCTATTTTTACGAAAATCAGGGTCTGGTTCGAATTTTGATACGATATCGACACACATCTCGCTTTTTGTAAGAGCAAAAGGCAAGGATTCTCAGCTATTTGTAGTATTCAACGGAGTGAGTTGATAGACCAGTGCAATATTTTTGCAATGGGTTTTGCTTCCTGATTTCGATCGTTAATCACAGTTAATCGCTATCAGGTTTCAATCGTACTATAATTAACGAGGTTAACATCCCAATTCACAGCAGGTAAATCAGGATAACACTCACCAAATTATCTGACCAAACATATCCCAGCAAATATTTCTAAACTAAAGAGGAAATCACCAATGACAATTTTCCTAGATGGCTCAGGTCTTTCGATTGAAAAGCTGGTTCACATCGCACGGGATGGAGAATTTGTGGAACTTCATCCCCAGGCTCTGGAAAGGATCAAGATCTGCCGTGCCATGCTGGAGGAAAAGATTCAAGCCCGAGAGATCATGTATGGGGTCAATACCGGGATTGGCGAATTCTCCGAGGTAGTGCTCACTGATGACCAGGTTGGGCAATTTCAACGCTATTTGATCTACAATCACGCAGCGGGTATTGGTGATCCGGCCCCAATTGAATACGTGCGCGCCGCCATAGCAGGTCGCATTAATGTGCATGCTCACGGCAACTCGGGCTGCCGGCCTGAGATTACACTGACCCTGATCGAAATGCTGAATAAAGGTCTGACCCCGGTTGTTTGCCAAAAAGGCTCAGTGGGAGCCTGTGGTGATCTAGCACCGATGTCCCAGATAGCTTTGCTGATGATGGGCGAAGGGGAAGCTTTCTACCAGGGGGAGCGTCTGCCCGGGGATCAAGCCATGCAAAAAGCGGGTATCCCTGTGCCAGGCTTGCAGGCTCGCGATGGGCTGGCGGTGATCAACGGCGCCAACCTGCTGACCGCCATGAGCGCCCTGCAGCTATATGATATGGAGCGCTGGCTCAAGCAAGTTGAGATCGCTTGTGCCATGAGCCTGGAAGCGCTGCTTGCCAATCTGAAGCCATACGATGTAAGGCTGCATGAAGTGCGCGGCTTTCCAGGAGCGGTGCGCACGGCTAAAGCCATCCTGCAGTGCATGCAGGGCAGCGATTTGGTGACCGGTGTGATCAAGACCAAGGTCCAGGATGCTTACTCAATGCGTTCTTCGCCGCAGGTGATTGGAGCAGCCCATGACGCGCTTGCATTTGCTCACGGCCAGGTGGAAATTGAATTAAACGGTGTCGGAGACAATCCGATTTTCTTCCCAGAATACAAATTGACGTTAACCGGTGCAAATTTCCAGGGTTCTCCTGTTTCGCTTCCCATGGACATGGTTGGGGCTGCGATAACCATGGTATCAGTTCTGTCTGAGAGAAGGCTAAACCGGCTGACCAACCCGGCATTGAGCGCTGGTTTACCCGCCTTCCTGACCAAGGGTGCCGGGATGTTTTCCGGGATGATGCTCAGCCAGTACACCGCCGATACTTTAATCGTCGAACAGCGTATGCTCTCAGCACCAGCCAGCATCCAATCCATCCCTGCAGCTGCAGACCAGGAGGATTTTGTCTCCATGGGCATGAACACCGCCATTAAAAACCACCAGATTTTAGATAACAGCTATGGAGTGCTGGGTATCGAATTCATGGCAGCCGCTCAAGCCCTGGATTTTCGAGATTTTACTCCCGGACAAGGAGTGCAGATCGCCCACCAGGTAATCCGCAAATATGTAACCCACCTCGATGAAGACCGCCCACTATACCCCGACCACAATCAAATGAAAGCATTGGTGAAATCAGGAGAAATATTGGAGCAGGTCGAACAGGAAGTTGGCTCCCTGGGTTAATCTTTCCCGAAGGGTATCTTGACCGATTTTTCAAGGATCATAACTCTGAAAAAAAATCCCCCACTCCACGACGCATGGAGAGGGGGATTTCATGCCTATCTGTACCTCATCTCAGGGTTGATAATTTTCTGCCATCGCGATGCGCTTGTTCAAGGCGGGATGTGAATAAAGCAGCATTTCTTCCCAGGGTTCCGGGTCTGCTTCTGCCAGGTTCTGGTTTGCTAAGCGAGTCAGCGCAGAGGCATAGGCAGCTCCTTTGCCCGTCATCCTCAGGGCGTATTCATCTGCCCGGATTTCCCGCTGGCGGGAATACGCGTTGCCAATGGGCATGATGATCAAGCCGTAAAGCCCCATTACCAGTCCAAAAAGCGGCATGGCCGCAACGTCCGAAATGCTGATAAAACTCAGCGCCTCCACACTCCACTGTAAAACCAGGGCTGCGAGGTATAGACCGCCTAAAGTGATCACGCTTTCCACCAGGATTCCAATGGGGATATCACGATGAACCTGGTGCCCCAGTTCGTGTGCCAAGACGGTCTCAATCTCATCGTCCGTAAATTCATTGATTAGGGTATCCCCAAGAAGAATACGGCGCGTGTTGCCCAATCCAGTGACAGCTGCGTTGGCGGCTTTTGTCCGCCGGCTCATATCAAACATGTAAACGCCACGCACTCGCGTCCCGGCGCGATCGGCTAAATTCATCAATCTATCCACGAGATCGGTGTGTTCGTCTTCTAATGGTACAAATTTAAAAAACAATGGCATCAGCAGTACTGGCGCCAGGTTCGCCAGGATGACATTAAACACCAGCAAGATCAAACCTACCCATAACCACCACAGGTCGGGTGAAATTCTGAGTACAAAATAAACGATCTCAATCACCACCAAACCTAATATGCCACCCACCAGCACACCCTTTAGCTGGTCAAGCACCCATCCGCTCAGCGTTTGGTTGGAGAGTTCATAGCGGTGCGGCAGGATGAATCCTGAGAAATATCCCAAGGGCAGATCGATCACGAAATAGATGCCGCCAAAAATCAACATAAAGCCGGCCACAACCAACCACTCATTATTGGTCAACTCCTGCAGGTAATCCCGCAGTTTAATTGACCAGCCTGTAGCCAACCAGAGAATGGCATAAACGCCTGCCAATGCCAGGTCGAGGACCATCAACCGGCGCCGGATGCGAGAATACTCTTTCGCCTGGGTTTGCTTGTTTGGATCTAGTGTTGCTTTGGTCATTGGACATTTACCAATCTAATGATTTGTTCGGTCGTAATTCAACCAGAAATTATACCTGGCTAGTATTTCCCATCTAGCAACCATTCCTATAAAAATTTACTATTCAGCCAGAAAACTGTGTTCTATCCAGCAGCACCACGATTTCGGCGGCAGCTTCCTCGATTGACTTCGTCGTCACATCAACCAGCGGCCAATCCCGGCGCTTCTCAAACAACCGGAAAGCATAATTCATTTCCTGGTGGATATGGTCGAGGTCGGCATACCCCTTGCTGAAGGTTCCCATCCGCTCGGCACGTACTCGACGCAGGCCTGATAAGCGGTCTGGATTGATCGTCAATCCAACCACCCGACCTTTGGGGAGTTCAAAGAGCTCTTTGGGTGGTTCTATCTCGAGGACAATAGGAATATTTGCAACCTTCCATCCCCGGTAACCCAGGTAAAAGCTCAGTGGGGTTTTCGAAGTTCGCGAGACTCCAACCAGGACGATCTCGGCTTGATCGAGATTGTGAGCATTCTGCCCGTCATCATGACGGACAGTGAAATCAATGGCATCAATACGCTGCAGATAGCTGGGATCAAATGGATCGAAAAGGCCTGGTTCTGAACGAGGCGGTGTGGAGAGCAGTTCTGCTAAACGAGCCAGCAGCGGTCCCATCAAATCAATCGTGGTTACGTTGTGTTCACGCCCCTCCTTCAAAACTACCCGGCGCAGCGCTTCACTGACAAAGGTGTGCACGATAAAGCCATTCTTTAATTCAGCATCATGGACGATATCACGTATCTGCTCATGTGAAAGCACACCACCATAGCGCGCCACCGTGATCTGGGAGGCATCAAATTGGGAGAGTGCCGCTCTCAACACCCTTTCAGATGTGGTGCCTGTAGCGTCGGAAACCGCAAAAATATGGTACATCAGTATCTCCCGTGATCGCTCAGCCCAGGTTTGTTCCTGCCTCGGATACCTGCTTTGTTCCTCCCCGCCGTACAAATACCACCACGTAGAACAATGCACACATGATCAGTTCCCCAATCAGGGAAAAGACAGGATCAAAGTGGGTGGTGGTTAGAATGGCTGGCGTTGGGAGTACAGATTCTGGAAAAGTGACCAGCAAACCAGCCATGAGATTATTAGCGGCATGCACACCGATCGCCAGCTCGATGGTGCCATCTTTGAGCGATATCCAGGCTAAGAATGCCCCTAAAACAAAGTAGGTAAAGAGAACCGCCCCAAAATTTGATGCTACTTCTGGATTGGTGATGTGCGGGAGGGCGAAAAGAACACCAGACCAGATCGACAGGAAAATCCAATTGCGGCTGATCAGACTGCCAGCCTGAACCAGGTAGCCGCGGAAGAACAGTTCTTCCGCGGTGGTTTGTAGTGGAGTGATCAGGATTGCCAGAAATGCGAAGGGGATGAAGACCCGCGCATCAAAGGTTACCGTGAAAGTCTCCGGTGAAACAAGGTACTCAACCAGGGTGCCAATACCTAATAATGCAGCCCAGGTAATAAACCCAATTCCCATCCGGCGCCAGCTGACTGAACTTTTCCCGGTAACCAGACTGCGTAGTGGTCTGCCGTGGATCAATCTGACCGATAACCAAATACCAAAGAAAAAGAAGAAAAAACCGAAGTTAAGGACCAGGTAATATGGAATATAGCCCAGTAAGCTGGGATCGAAGATTAACTGGGTGAGGTCCATCAGTTCTAAACCCTGGAAAATCCCGAGTGCGATCAACAGGACCGCTGTGGCAATGCCGCCGATGATCAACCAGATGAATAAAATTGTGAGAGTACCGAGTATATAGCGCCAAACGCTCGAGTTTCCTTGGGTTGCTTCATCCAGAAAAGAGGATTCAACCAGAATATTATCTTGATCTTGTTCTTGATTTTCCAATTTCTTTCTCCTTGAAATTAACTTCTGCTGTCGATATTTAACCAGGTCAAGAATACAAGGATATCATCCTTTTATTTGATTTTCTGACCCACAAACGAATCCTAATCAATTTGTCAGAATTTATCCTGGAACAGGCCTTTCTTCCAGAAAACAATGTCCGCTCAGATCACAAAACCTTCAGCACCAGCTTTCTTTTGAAGATTGAAGTGACGTATAATTCAGGGGTGATCGCCACTGAAACCAATACTCCTTTAACCTACCGCCGCATCGTGAACACCTGGTGGCCGCTGGCAGCCAGCTGGCTGCTGATGGGAGTCGAGCTGCCCATCCTGAGCGCAGTTATGGCTCGACTGCCAAACCCGGCGATTAATCTTGCTGCTTATGGAGGTATCGTCTTTCCACTGGCGTTGATTATTGAATCACCGATCATCATGCTGTTGGCAGCTTCAACCGCCTTGAGTAAAGATCAAGCTTCTTACCAGTTGATCCGGCGCTTTATGTTTGTCACGGCAGCTGCCTTGACCGGATTGCATATCCTGATCGCCTTCACTCCCCTCTATTATTTCATTGCTGAACAGCTGCTGGGTGCGCCCGATGTGATTGTCGAACCGGGTCGTATCGGGCTGATCCTCATGACCCCCTGGACATTCTCAATCGCCTATCGCCGTTTTAACCAGGGAGTTCTGATCCGCTACAACCATTCAAAGAAGGTAGGCGTCGGTACCGTCGTACGTTTGAGCGCAGACCTGGCTGTGCTGTTGATCGGTTACTCCATCGGAACTATCCAGGGCATTGTGGTCGCGACCTGCGCAGTTTCGGCGGGTGTGATCAGCGAAGCTATATACTCGGGTATCGCGGTTCGCCCGGTGGTAAAGAATCAAGTTGAAAAAATGGAACCCGTTGATCCTGCCCTAACCATGGGCAGTTTTTTGAAGTTCTATTTCCCACTTGTGCTGACTTCGTTGCTCACCTTACTGGTGCAGCCCATCGGTAGTGCTGCGCTGAGCCGGATGCCAATCGCGCTGGCTTCTCTGGCGGTTTGGCCGGTTCTATCCGGTTTGACCTTCATGTTCCGCAGTATTGGTGTGGCTTACAACGAAGTTGTTATCGCGCTGTTGGAAGCACCTCTCTCTACCCAAAAACTGCGACGCTTTACCGCTTACCTGACAGGAATTACCTCCCTGCTGATCATGCTTGTGGCTTTAACTCCTCTATCTTTGTTCTGGTTCCAGGTCTTATCCGGACTTGAGCCTGATTTGGCAGATATGGCGGTGATCGGTCTGGTGATCGGTATCCCTACCGCTGGTTTTGCTGTCTTGCAGAGCTGGTTCCAGGGGCTTTTACTGCACGGAGGACGCACACGGGGTATCACCGAAGCGGTGGTGCTGTTTCTGATAACTTGCTCCTCCCTCCTTTGGATCGGGGTCAGATGGGGAGAATATACCGGGCTATTCTGGGCCATGGCTTCATTTACGGCAGCGATGCTGCTGCAAACCCTGTGG
>JALHTN010000619.1 GCA_022865865.1 Anaerolineales bacterium | reverse complement strand
TGAACGTCAACGCTGCAATTTATGCTGCCATTCAGACCTACGCTGCCGAAGTGGTCGGCGTACCGGTTGCTTTCGAAGATCACACATACCCCTACTGGTTCCTCGATACCGATGGGGATGGCGTGGCTGACCCAGGCGAAGCTAACTTCGGCAACCAATACAATGCCTGGACCCCGCGCTTGCTGCGGGCGGCCTACAACTACACCTGGGCTCTCAAGGATCCCGGTTCATACGCCCACAACGGGCTGTACATGCTCCAGGTCCTGTACGACACCCTGCAGGATATCGGTGGGGATGTCTCTGGCATGACCCGCCCCGAAGTAACGCAGTAGCGATTTCCTTCTATAGTGTTATCCAGCAACAAAAAAACCAGGTGCTAGAGGGAGCACCTGGTTTTTCTTTTATACCTTCAAAGATATTAAGTAGATTGGCAAAAGCGCGCTGGCTGTGTTGGTGCCCAATCAGTCGAAGGATTTGATTGGCCTGGACCTGCTTCGCCAAACACACTCATCCAGAAGCCAATAAAATCGGGGAACGCGCCTTCAGGAACATGAACCCAACCTTCCCTGGTTTGAAGAAAATACGAACCAGGTGCATCACAGCCATTATCTCCCATGGGAAAACCAAGAGCCCTAGAAGCTGCGCGAACTTCAGCAGTGACATACCATACATGCGCTTGGCTTCTATCGAAGGAATTTGGACCAGCGTAGAGAATATCAATTCGCGACAAATCTCTATAACTTTGGTTAATTAGCGCCATCATTGCCTGCTCGGCCGAGAGATACACACCCCGGGAGTGAGCTTGAGCAAGAACTAATGAGGTGTAGATCCTTGAGGCGAATACCAGGAGGCTTGGGAGTATTAATATGAAAGTGATGATGGCAATCGGGATCCGTTTAGGATGCAGGCTAGCGTCCATATCGTCCGGTATAACTACCTAAATCCGTCTAAAGGGTTAAATACCCAAATATATCTACGCCGTAATCTACCTGCGTATATTATACAACACTGTTATGCATGAATCGAATTTCAGGAGCGCCAACTCTACTATGATCCATAATGGAGATAGCAATATTTAGAAAATTTCCACACCTTGTTTCCCACCACGATAACTTCTCAAGGTTGAACAAACCCTTTTATTAGGAAATCTACTTGGATTGATTAAAAGCATGAAACCAGATTGGAAATCTGGAACCTGCAATGCTCACTAATTTCTCAAACGTGTACCGCAAGTGCGGCAGAATTGGTCACCCGGCGCCGCCCGTTTTCCGCATTGGTGGCAGTAAACCACTTTTCCTGTCCGCACTTCGGCCTGATCATCCTCAGCTGAGCGTCGGCGGTGGCGCTTCTGCGGTTGGGCTTCCTGCCGCCCTGAACGCCAATACCAATAGGCACCCCCGCCGATCAGGATCAGACCCAGTGCGATCAAAAACCAGACCCATGGTTGATCCCGGTTAAAGAAATTGCTGCTCCCGGGCGTGATCGTCGCACTGGGCTGGATTTGGAGCGATTCCACGCTCAGCGCATCTGTCTCCTTCTCATAACTCAAGCCGATATCAAAAGTTGAACCCTGGTCTAATTCACCAACCTCAATAATATTATAGCTAAATCCGACCTGGTCTTGAACCGTCCTGCCCATTGAAGGTGACAC
>JALHTN010000618.1 GCA_022865865.1 Anaerolineales bacterium | reverse complement strand
TTCCTGGAGGATAATCTAGATAATATCCGCCAGGTCGTTTTTCGCGCCCATGAGGCTGGCGCGGAATACATCATCCCTTCATTTGGAATGTCATTACGCGATCGCCAGCGTGAATATTATTACCAAAAAATCGACCAACACTTTCCAGGATTGAGGGGTAAATACGAGCAGAATTTCGGCTACCAGTATCATGTACCAGCGGATAACACCCTCAATCTAGAACGGAAATTCAAGGATTGGTGTGCTGAATTTGGTATTGCCACCCGCATGCCCCGGTATTCTCCCCGGCAGGGCAACCAGATGCAGCTCTTATTTGAGCATCAATATTTACCCTAAACTCTAAATATTATCCTGCAATTTTTGATATTTTTTTAATACAGCTGAACGATAGATGGTCCGGAGTTGATCATTCTTCTCTGATGATCAGCGAAGAACTTGGTCCGCCAGGGTTGGCCGAGATGATTTGGCCACTTTTCCACAATTCCCCCTGGTAATTCCTCTCTCCCATGTGAGTCTCCCAGCCGCTCAAGGTGAATGGGATGGACCCCCCGGCAGTAATCCACTCACCATTGTACTTGCGAGCAATATGAACATGGGTACCGGTGGATTTACCCCGCTCACATGAGGGATGTCCTAAAATTTCATCTGCAAAGACAGCTTTCCCCACCAGATTACCATCCGGTGCAGCGATGTGAAGATATACCAGCACCCATCCAGTTTGCTCATCTCCATCGCCGTCCAAATCGAGCGCTACGACACTGTCGCTGGCCCGGGTGACCACACCCGCGGCTGAGGCTGTCACCCAAGCTCGCGAGGTCGTACAAGCCGGCTCACCTGTGACAGGAGAAAAATCCAGAGCCCCGCGCGGGCTGCCTGCATTCCACGAACGGTGCGGTCCACCTGTAAAACTCCACCGCTCTCCTGGTGAATATGGCAGAAGCAAATCAGGTTGTGTCAAATCGGTTGGTAACAGAGGCCCAACTTGAGCTGCTCTGCGCCATGGATCTCCATACATGGCGAAAAACAGGTCAATAAATCCATTCTCTTCGTATAAGATCTTTCGCCATTCTTCCTGAGCGGATATCTTTGACAAGATGGTTTGCAGTGCCACCGTGCCTGCGTTCAGGCCCGGGCTCAGGCGAAGCTGGCTGCCATCCTGAAATGTCAAGCTGGTCCTATCCCCAGAACGCCAACCATAATAACCGACACCCAGATGTGTGGCGGTCAATACAAGCTCATAGTAAAGCCCCTTATAATCCGGCACGAAAAAACCGATCGGGTAATCAAGCTGGTCAGCATCCGCCAAACTTCCATAAACCCATCCGGATCGCAGTTCCAACAATGCCAGCAAAAGGCGGGGGTTGATCGAGTTCTCCAGGGAGACTTTGGTAACGATATCCGCTCCGGATAACCAGCTGCCATTGACCTGCTCATGATGTTCACTCAAGTAGCCACCAGCCGCGTTGATAAAATCTTCAATTTGGAAATCCTGGGCTGTTGGAGAATTGACCACCTCGGCATCGGGAAGCAAGATCTCTGCGAAGCGGGTCTCACTAATTTGGTTGGGAATTATCAGAATCTGTCCAGGGGAGAGCAATCCAAGATCGGGGATTAGCTCAGGTGAAATGATCTGATCTGGTTCGACCGCAAAGCGCTTCGCTACCGCGTGTAAAGTATCCCCAGAATTGGCCAGGTAGGTATATGAACTTCCACTGGCATCCAAATCCGGTGTTGCAGGTAGCTGATTGCTGACAAGCGATTGGGTCGCGGTCGGGAGGTAAGTATTTGGTAAGGGGTCCTGATGCTCTCCACTCTCAGGGACAGGCGTTTGATCATCTGGGCTCACTGAGGCCAATGCGGTTAATGTGTACTTTAATTCATTTCCTGATTCGGAGATGGTTGTTCGGAAAGGAAAATTACAGGCCAGAGTGGGCAGCAGACACCCCAGCAGAATTACCAACATTAACCTGTAGTAAAATGGATTTTTACCCATCTGCATATTTTGATGCTTCCTTCACAACGCTGAACAGGATTATAGCCTCATTCGTGAGGTAGATAAAGGACGCTAAAATCCCATCCATTTGTTCCCAATTGAGATGATGAACCTATCATAATCACTTGCAGAGATAGGATATCTTTGAAACGACTTATTAATTTCAATGAATCGCGAGCATAATCACCAAAAGGAAAAAGACATGACCAAAAAAGCTGAATTTGACCAGGCGGCAGCCCATAAATATTTTTCGGCGAACTGTTTTAATAAAGCATGGGACCTGATAGATAAAGAAGATCGGACACCAGAAGAAGATGAGGATATGATCCGGCGTAGCCTCGCTTCCCACTACCACTGGACACAGCGTCCTGATTATTCCAGCACCAAGGCTTCAATTGGTTATTGGCAAACGGCTCGCATCTATGCCATCCTTAATCAAACGGAAGCTGCAGTGCGATATGGACATTTATGTCTGGAAGTAAGCCAAGATGAAGGTGTCCCGCCATTCTACCTGGGATTTGCATATGAAGCACTGGCCCGTGCAGCGGCAGTTGCGGGTAATGAACAGGAAATGAATGATTACCTTAACTTAGCCAGAGCTACCGCAGAAATGGTAAATGAGGCAGACGACCGCAAAATGCTGCTTGACGACCTCGAAACGATCCAAATCCGATAAGATCCTGAGCATTAATCCAAACCTGAAGTTAATGATCCGCACCAATGAAAAATGCGCATTTTTCCTGTTATATTTCGAATATAATTATATGTAACAGAGGCTAGAATCCGTCGTTATACAGGTCAGTAATAACCAATTTCTAACCTCTGCGTTGATTATAGCGGAGGGCTTTTCGGTCAAACAGAGCGAAAAGTCATAAATTCAAAGGGAATTGCGACGATCTAATGACCTAATTTGGTCGCTTCTTCATCTTCTTGGATGAAAAGGTCATTGGGGAGCAAATAGCGAAACCGGCCCAAGAGGCCGGTTATTTAATTCATCGGGTTGGGAAAATACCATGGTAAAAACATTCAGATCCAGATCGACAAAAAGTCAAAATTATTTTAATATTCTAATTGCCTGCTGCATACTGGTTGCGCTGGTGCTGATGCTGCCCACTCCTGCTAGTGCGGCCCAGGATCTGACGAACGGTGAATGGCAAACCGCTCAAACAGAACCAATATGTACGCCTCCAAATGATTGGGGGCAAACAACGCGCCTGAAAGTACCTGACAAACCAACAAAGCAATGGTCGTTTACTGTTGATGAGCCAGAAATGGTGGTTAGTTTGGTATTCTTCTACTACCAGGATTACAGCAAAGCCGGCTGTCCTTATAATTGCAGCACTGGGGAGTGCCAAACGGATGAAACCGGGCACGGGGAAACACCTTTTGGAGATTTTTCAGTCTCAGATGGTAAGGAAGGAGCCAACCGCGGAACCAAGAAGTTTGAAGGCCGCCTGGCTCAAGGTACTTACCAGGTGACATTCACAGCAAACGGAAATCCGGGGTCGATCAATGTTGGCTTACAGGTACGCCAGGAGGCAGTTCCTACTGCGACAACACCTCCTCCAAACACGCCCATCCCTTCCGGGATCACACCCACCGCCACCAGCACCCCAAAAACTCCTTCACCCACCATTCTTACACCTGAACCTGTGGATACTGCCACGCCCACACCGACCACAAAACCCAAACGCACTCCCCCAGCGACATTACCCCCTCCAACACCAATCCCTGGCTCCCCTGCTCCACAGGCATTAATCCCGCAGACGGGATTCGAGTTAGGTCAGAATTCCAGCGCTTTGATCCTGGTATTGCTCACATTAAGTATTGGTGTTGTCGGGCTAGGGTTCACATTTTACGGGATCGCTAAGCGTCTCAAGGAGGATTAATCACAGAAGTCAGCCTCCATCGGGCAAAAATGTTCTGAAATTAATCTTGTTCGTAACGCAAAATAATCACCAGCGTTATTAATGATAGAATGTTATCAATTGAATAGCTGTCAAGGGAAAGACGTTGATCCAATGACTTAATATGGTCGCTTCTCTATCCGAAAGGGTAGTAAGGTCATTGGGGAGTGAATAGCGAAACCGGCCCCCCAGGCCGGTTTTTCAATTATTCCGAATGGGTGTCGGGAAAAGGAAGAAGAAAATGAATAATCAATCATATAAAAACAAGACAATATACCTGCTCTTCTTGACTGGCTTGGCAGCAATCATGCTGCTCATCATTGGTTTACTTGTCACTACTGCTGCTGCCTCCAGCATTAATGCTCAGAACGAGAGCGTTGTACAAGATTTACAAGGTTCGAATTTATTGAGTCATGGAGGTTCTTTTGATGGCTGTATGGTAGAAAGGTATAACCAGACCAAACTAGCCAGTGAAACCAGTCTCAACTGTACGGCCAACGATGTCGGGCTAGCTGCATACAGTTTGGTTTCCGGACCAGATTCATGCATCGAAGGTGAGGATATAACTGTCATGTTAATGAGCCAGTTTGTATCTACCTCCCACGAGCGCTGGGATGTCGGATTGTTCGTCTCTACAGATGGCGGTGATCCGAACACCCTGGGAGGAACATGCTACAACGACTACCTTCACCCGATCTTAGCTAACAACACTGACCTGAATTTATCCGGCGGTTCTGGTCCATTTTACAATGGGGAAATTAGCGAAGATCCTGGCGATACATGTGGTGATATCCAACAAGGTCAAAACACATTCTTCCAAACTGCCGAGATCACAATCAAATGCCAGGACAGCAATGATAATGGTAACGCTGATGTAAATAGCTGCACAGTATGGTCGAATAGCACTTCAGATGGAAGTGATAATAAGCCAAGCTGCACGAGCGAATTGGATACAAGTGCAGAGACTTCAGCGAAATGCACCTGCGCTAACGTGGAAATTGCAGGCCTCAAGGTTCCCCTCAATGGCACAATCGAGGTGATTAAAACCATCGATCCTGTC
>JALHTN010000617.1 GCA_022865865.1 Anaerolineales bacterium | reverse complement strand
ACCGTGCGACCCGGGCCTCGAAGGTTCTCCAGGTTTGAGTGAACGGCGGTAATCTCGTTGCTCCACAGCAGGCCAGCCCGGAGATAGACAAGAACAGCGATGTTTCACGTGAAACATCCAAGCACTCACTTTCTAATCGGGGTGAGAGATTCGACGGTTGAGGAGATAGGTTGTTTTGTGAATGGATACCTTTTTCCAGCAACAGGAATCTATATTTCTCGGATGGCTTTAGTCAGGTCCCTTATAATTCGAGCAGTGCGCTGGACTCTACTGCCCAATCATGGCGAAGCAGCGCAGCGAAAGCCGACCTCGTTTCCCTGATATGTGCGGGCAAGGTTTCCGCGAGAGCGTACAGTCAAGACTCCCCTCGTTGTGTCCCAGCTACCGCCGCGGTAAAACCTTTAGAGTCCCGTTTTCCGGGCCTGTGGGGTTTGTTTGGCCAGCTATCCGTGGGGTAAGTACTGTAGTAATCTTCCTGGAACCAATCCGCAACCCATTCCCAAACATTTCCAGCCATATCGAGGGCTCCATAGGGGCTGGCGCCTTTGGGATAGCTGCCCACCGGTGTGGTGAAACCAGTGCAGTAATCTATAAAATCCCAGCCAAGACGATATAAATAGTTTGCGTAAGTGCAGTCTATCCCTGAACCCCAGGGGTAGGTCCGAGTGTCGCTGTCTCCGCGAGCTGCTTTCTCCCATTCCGCTTCAGTTGGCAGGCGTTTTCCTTTCCAGAGGCAGTAGTCTCGCGCGTTGTACCAAGAAACATTAATCACCGGGTAATTCCCTTCGGTGCTCCATGATTTTGGTGGGTCGCACTCTCCTGCGGTTACACATTCCTTGTATTGGTCATGCGTAACCTCGTGTTTATCTATATGATAGGCATCTAAGTAAACTGTGTGCAGGGGGGCCTCGGGCCCATAACAGACAGATGGGTCATTCTCGCAGCCCATTTGAAAGTCGCCAGCAGGGACGAAAACCATTTCATCCGGAGTTGGTTCTGGTGTCGGAGTGGGTGCTGATCCGCTATTCATCTCTACTGGCAAGTATTGAGAAAAGCTCTCGGCAAGCTCGTCCAGAGACTCCGTCAATAAACCAGCCATCGACTGGAATTATTTGTTTGAGCTTGTACTGCAGATTGAACAAGAATTCCTGATATAGAAAGTATGATGGTTATGAAGAAGAAGATGGAGAACTTCAGATAACGTTTCATTGGATTAGCCTTTTCCTTGTCGTACTCTATTGAATAACTGCGCCGATCAATTCCAGCTAAGAAGAATTGGCTTGTACCCATTTCCCATTTCTTGTGAGTTCGAATTACGCAAGTGGGAATACTCTTTCATTATAGTGATATTCTTTTGAATGGCAACATGTCTTTCCCATATAGGCACTCGATTCAATAAAGAACATCGCATATGCCAGTGTGGTTTAAGAAAAAGGCTGTTGGTAGTGGTTCGTTATCACCATGAGTATAAATTTAGTCCCAAGAGATACGATTGAGCAGGATCTGCAACTTAATCGCAGCGCAAATAGGATCAAGAAGGGCCCGTAAATTAGTTAGGAAAAAAGCGAATCAGTAGATCTTTGGGGAGGTCGCCTGGGTTCTTCTATCAAACGACAGAGCAAGTCAACCTCCGATACGAATTTATTAATAATTTTGGTAAAACTAGCTACAGACTGGAGGGACATAAAAGAGAAATGATTCGGTTTAGCATACCCAAGGAGAATGATATTGCAGCCAAGCGGTTGATCGTGAAATATTTCACCACCACCTGTGATATCAGCCCTTCGGTAAACAAACACTTTTGCGGATCTTAAACTGAATTGATCTCTGCCCACCGCACAACATCCCCTTGACAGGCAATTAGAATCGTATATAATACAATTAATATAAATTAACTCATAAATATTAAGGAGTTATCTTTGGTAAGGTGCACCTGTATTGGGCGGGGTTCATAACCACCGCCTCTTCCTGATTACGGCCAACAGTTGAGGTAGGGTGGTTGTACCCCGCTTGCGAAGTATACCCCGCATAGCTGCTAGGTTACGCTGCCCTTTTTTGATCTCTGTTGGCTGTTTTGATTTAATGGGT
>JALHTN010000616.1 GCA_022865865.1 Anaerolineales bacterium | reverse complement strand
GGATTGTTAAAATTGGTTGGTGAATTATGTGAGCAGACAGGGGGTAATCGGGAACTGCTCCTACAGGAGTTCCAAGGAAAACTCGGTCAAATCTTAGAAGATGACCACCTTGAAATCGTGGATGCATTTCTTGCTGGATTACGCGCCCCACAGAAGAATTGATAGGATCAATCCTTGATACGTACAGCCCAACCCAAATTGCAGCTGACTGCCTTCAGGGCGGGTACGCGGCGTGTTTTGAGTGAATATGGTTCGGGTTTTTGAAAGGTATGGAGCAAAATCGGCGAAGCAAGCGAAGCAACCATAGTTACTTTGCTCCAAAGCAGTATTGACCTAATCAAGTCGAATCACTACTACAATTATGTAGCCCAATAGGAATAGAGCCCGTAACCATTTTGTCGTAGGTTCGAATCTTTCAAGGCCCATAAATGGCAACCATAGACCGGATGGTTTGTTCTCCAATAGCTGTAACACTAGGAAAAAAGTCTGGTCTGATTTATCCGTAATGAACGGATATTGTCCAAATCAAGTTCGATATTTGATTGTATAATGAGCCAACGGGGAGAAAAAACAAATAGCATTATGCTTATCAACCCCCATCTGCAGTGACCTCTGTTGATGAATTCGCGAAATAGATTTAAAGGTTGACCAAAAATATGAAGCAATCGATCATCCATGTTGCCCTTGTGGTTCGCGATTACGACGAAGCCATCGAGTTCTTCTGCCGCAAGCTCAATTTCAAGTTGGTAGAGGACTCTTACCAGCCGGAACAGGACAAACGCTGGGTTGTCGTGGCGCCACCTGGTTCGAACGGTGCAAACCTGTTGTTAGCCCGAGCATCAACACCTGAGCAGGAAGCCTTCATTGGCAGACAGTCCGGTGGACGGGTTTTCCTATTTTTGAGCACAGATGACTTTTGGCGTGACTATAATGAGATGCTATCGGCAGGTATCAAGTTCGTCAGGGAACCTAAAGCTGCACTGTATGGCACGGTCGCTGTTTTCGAAGATTTGTATGGCAATTTGTGGGATCTAATCGGGCTGGCTGAACGGGAGGTCAATTAGGCGGCTTCATGCCGCATGAGAATGCGCGGGACTGGACTGGGAAATGGAAGGGGAAACGCAAAATTTGTTGGGTAACGGGATATCGGAAAATATTTTGGTGTAGCGATCCCTATCTGCTGAGCTCGCAGCTGTTGACCGGCATTGCCACATATGGATCAGGATGCGAAAGACTGATCAGCAGGTATGTATTTGTTTTACGATCGATCAACTTTTAAGGTTGTCTAGATCAAATACTTGATAACAGTTATGCTGCTGACTGTTGTATAGGATATTTCAACTTAAGAGGATGGGGTCAGCATTCAGATGATTTGGTCGATGTTTTGCAGACCTGGCTGACTGAGCAAGGCTTTTTGGATGAATTCTTTACCGGTCTAGCTAGTCGTAGAGGGGCTCATATGTTAATTATGGGCAACCCTCATCTGGGGCAGCCAGCCGCATGTTACTCATTTGGGATGAGGTTATTGCTGGAGGGGATTCTTACCGGACGGTTGATCCAAAGTTTGACCAACCAGAAAACCGTCAGAAAAATAATTACCGAAAACGTGCCTAAATACATCACCATCACGGTTGGTAGTGATGAATCTGTTCCAGACATCAAGGCATGAATGACTGCCCCAACATATGCCAGCAAACTGGCATAGTGGATGTAGCGAAAGGTTTTCATGCCAATCTGCTTGCGCAGGTAAAAAGTGACAGTTACCAGGAGCAGCAGATAAAAAGCCACAACCCCAATACCCACCCATAATGGGCGGTACGGGGATAGAAAAGGCACCAACAGCTGGGTCACAGAAAATGGCAGGTAGCGGTCGGCAGTCAGCACAACAATGTGTAAGCCCAAAAATCCCAGCGAGAGTAACGAGATGAATTTATGAAAATCAAACGTGAAATCGCCGCTCAGCACTTTCCCAAACAGCTTGCTGGGGATTGCTAGACCCCAAGCGGTGGAAAGCCAAAGCAGCAAGTAGGCGATCATCCCGGCGGCGCGAGTTAGATACCACATTGCCTGGTCTGAACGAAGGGCAAATAACGACGCCAGGATGGTGCGCAATGGAACTCCAGCTGGGGAAATTAAAAAGATCCCAGCCATCCCCACCCCAATCACTGCCAGGCTGAAAACAACCAAATTATAAATAATTCGTGTTTTCCATTCTTGTTTAGGTAGTCGGTTGGAATTGAACAGATTCATAAACCATCTCCTTGCTTTTATGAGTTCCAGATAATCTGCCATCCGGATGGACAGCAATAAACCATAATCCGGGGATTTGCGCTGCCAATTGGGTTCCCACCAGGCTTCCGCCAATCAGGATCGCTTTGGCAAAGGCTTCGGCAGTGGTAGCTTTTGGGGCACCCACACTGACACTGACCCATTCCACATCAGCTGGGGCGCCGGTGCGTGGATCGATAATGTGGTGCCTCAGCTGGCTGCCTTGCATCCAGCGCCGCCGGGTGACGGTGGATGTAGCCAGGGCGCCTGAACCCACCTTCAGAACAGCGAGCACGCTCTGTTCGTCCAGAGGGTCTTCTAATGACACCTGCCAAGAACCCTCCCCGGTGGGAGTGCCGTGGAAGACCATATCCCCCCCGATACTGACTGCACAAACCGGTGTATATTCCCCCAGTAGATCCGCTGCTTTTTCTGCGATCCATCCCTTGGCAATGCCTCCAAAGTCAACCTGTACTCCGGCAGGCAGGAAAACCGTCCCATGGATAGGGTCCAGACTCGCTTGCCCGAAACGGGATAAAGCCGGTTGGGCAAAGACTGAAACCGAAGGCTGACCAACCTCAGGCATATCATCGAAACTACGGTCGTAACCAGCCCGTTGCAAGACTTCGAGTATCGATGGGTCAAACAAACCGTCGGTTATCTGGTACAGTTCCAGTGCCTCCTTGATCAGTTCGATCAGATCGGTGGAAGCCCGGAACCAGGTTCCAGCCGAGCGGTTGAGTTGGCATAGTTCGCTGTCCTCGCGGAAGCGGGAAAAACGAGCTTCGCATTCTGCGATGAAATGCCTGACCTGCTGGAATCCTAGCTCCAAGTCGTCACGGTTGCCTTCAGCCGCCACCTGGATGGTGGTATTCATGGCTTTATATTCATCGTATTCCATTACGAGCCTCGAGTGCGCAGCCGCGGGAATGAAACGCTGGGGTTCTGTAACATGGTTGCCGGGGGAATCTCATTCTTCAGGAGGTCATTAATGGTAGGGATTGGTTCCAGTAAAGTTTGACCTGGGGAGTAATTTTGCACCTGAGGCACAACAAGCGGAGCTGGCTTTTCGGCGTGGGCAAAAAATAACCAACTCAAGGCAAACGCCGCGACCGATACCAACGAAATCCACAGGTGCAGGAATGTCTTAGTAAATTTGTGCATCGAGAAACTCCTGATAAAAATCTTTTTAGTGAGAGAATTTAAAATTGGATGAAATTAAATTGATAAGTCACGCAAAATCACAGCCAATAACTCAGTCGTCATCGTCTCTGAAACTGGAATCAACACTTGCGCTGCGCGAGACGAGCACTTGCCCATCCTGAGTGACCTGGATGACACCAGCATTTTGCAGAGCCTGGGTTAATTGCTTGTACTGCAGGTTTTGCTGGCTGATCTCGTCGATCTGGTCGGCGGCTTGCTGCAGCTCGCTCAAGTATTGGTTCTCACGTTCCTGGTATTGGGAAATGTTTTCTTGTAAATCCTGGATTGTCACCTGGTCTGCAGCGACCTGGAAGTCTGGCTGGTCTGCAGTCTGGGCAGCGCTCGCGTTTTTGTTGAATAAAGCGTTCAGTCCAAAGGCCAGGACCGTCAAACCGATAAAAACGGTCATACTCAGCGCAGCAACCAAAGCTGGGAGTGTTTTATTAATCGGTGAAACAGCATGTTTATTTTGCATAAAGTTACCTCCAACTTAGTTTGAGCATTTGACCAATGAGGGTATAAACAAGCCTGGGTCTTGGGCGAAAATATAGCATCGAAGGCTGTTGGCTTGTCCCATACGATCAATCTTTTTATTCACAAACGTCTTGCAGCCAACTGCTCAATCAGGTTGAGTATAACGAATGAAGATGACAAAACGATGACAGAATTAAAAACTGGACCGGTGTCACTTAAATCCATGCAATTGACCCGGCCAAAGCCGATCCCCCTGAGAAATTGTCATGTTATTTTCATTTTCAGGGGGTAGAATAGATCTTTAAGGGTTATATATGCGCATTCTGGTTGTGGAAGATAACCGACGGTTGAATACATCTTTGAAAACTAGCCTGGAAGAAGATGGCTACGCTGTGGATGTTGCATACGACGGGGATGAGGGTGAAGACTTTGCGCTTGCTGCTCCATATGACCTGATCCTGCTGGATGTGATGCTGCCCAAAAAGGACGGCTTCAGCCTGTGTCGCGACCTGCGTCAGCAGGGAATACACGCGCCTATACTGATGTTGACGGCGCGTGATGCTGTTGACGACCGGGTAGATGGTCTGGACAGCGGTGCAGATGATTATCTGGTCAAGCCCTTCTCGATGAACGAACTCCGGGCTCGCCTGCGTGCCCTGCTTCGCCGCAATAAACCTGAAAAAACCGCCCTGTTGCAGGTGGGCGACCTGTCGATGGATCCCGCGAACCATCAGGTGCAGCGGGGGAATACCCCCATCGATTTGACACCGCGTGAATTTGCCATCTTGGAATATATGATGCGCTCTCCGAATCGGATACTAACCCGCGAGATGATCGAAACGCATGTGTGGAACTTCGACTTTATCTCCGGCTCAAATGTGGTGGATGTATACATTCGTCGGCTGCGACGGAAAATTGACAACCTCTACGAGTTCAAACTGTTGGAAACAGTACGCGGGGTAGGCTACCGCCTGGTGCCGCCAACCAAGGGGATTGATCCGTGAACAGCACAGCAATTCAGCCACCCCGACCCTCAATAGATCTGCGGCGAGTGCTGCACAGCTTTCGCTTCCGGCTAACCCTGCTGTTCGTCGCCATCCTGGCGCTGATCCTGGGCGGATTTTCGGTGTTCATCTACACCCGCCAGGCACAAATCATACGTTCAGAAACAGTGAATCGCCTGGCAACACAATCAGCACAGTTGGCTGCCTATTACAGCGACCTGCTGCACTCATACGAGGAGGATAATGAAGGTCGCTCGAACCTTAGTCCTCAAATCGATCTACCTTTGCTGCCTGAAAACGCGGTGCTGGCACTGGTTGGTTTGGAAGGAAATGTAGTGCTGCAGCAAGGCACATTGCAAACCGATGTACTGAAGGCTTTGATTAACACCTGGAATGAATCTCCGAGAAGCGGAGAACCCCTGGCTATCACTTTACCAGTACAAGATATCCAGGGAAATGAAGGAGGGAAGGTATATCTCTTTGAGGTCAGCCCTTTGCGTAGCGAAGAAGGGTGGGATGGATATCTCCTGCTTGCCAGCCCTGTGGATCCAGAAAACCAGCTGGTGCGGCTGTCTTTTTCCCTGGTGCTTAGCTCGGTGCTCATTTTGCTGATTGCCTTTGGAGGTGGGTACTGGTTAGCGGACCGGGCGATGAAGCCTGTGCAGGCCATTGTGCACACTGCGCGCCGGATTAGCGAAAGCGACCTGAGTCAGCGGTTGAACCTGCACCGGGATGATGAGTTGGGCGAATTAGCAGATACCTTTGACCAGATGTTGGATCGCCTGCAGGCAGCCTTCGAGCGCCAGCGGCAGTTTACCGCTGATGCCAGCCACGAGTTGCGATCGCCTCTGGCGATCATCGAGCTTGAATCAAACCGCGCCCTGGAGAAGTATCGCACACCGAAGGAATATGAAAAGGTGCTGCGCCTGATCCAATCTGAAAACGAGTGGATGAGCAGCCTGGTGAATGAGCTGCTGCTGCTGGCACGCATGGATGCTGGGCAGATTGCTGTGCGCGCTGAAAGGCTCGATCTCAGCGATGTTGTGTTGGAAGTAACGGAGCGACTTAATCCCCTTGCTCAAGCCAGAAGCGTAGCGTTGAAGACCGGAGCTCTTGTGGAATGTTATGTCCGGGCAGACCGTGTCTATTTGGGGCAGCTATTGACCAACCTGGTGGAAAATGCGATTAAATACACCCAAAGAAACGATGCCTTGGTGCTGGTAGAATCCGCCAGTCAGGTGTCAGGTGACCAGCATTGGAACCTGGTTCGCATCACCGACAATGGTCCAGGTATCCCTGAGGAGCATCTGCCGTATATCTTTAACCGTTTTTACCGTATGGATAAAGCGCGAAGCCGGGAAGTGGATGAAGACAGTGAGCAGATATCAGGTAGCGGGTTGGGGTTGGCGATCGCTAAATCGATTGCAGAGGTTTATGGCGGGAAGATCGAAGTGCATAATCAAACCGGTACCGGCACCACTTTTACGGTCTGGCTACCAGCAGCGTAATTGGTCAAGGATTGCCTTGAACTTTTTCTTCGGGTGGGCAAGATCAATGGGCACGGCTAACGCCAAACCGGGGACCGGTAATTCTCTACTAGAGCATGGATTACTTCTGGCGAGATTATAATGAATTGCTTTCAGTGGGTGTTCTATTCATCAGGGAACCAAAAATTGCGCTGGATGGAACCGTAACCATCTTCAATTATTGCTATGGCAACTGATCGGGCTGCCTGATAGGGCAGTCAATTAGGCGAATTTATGTCGCTTGACCCTATGCAGATCTGGACTGGGGAACCGGATGGGAAAGGTAAAACAGGAATTAGACAGGGCAATGAGGATTATTCGGCAAGGCGCGGGATGCGCTGACGAACGAGCCACAGGGGGATAATCATCAGGCACAGGCTCACCGCGCTTCCCAATACAATACCGATCAGTCGGCCAATGACGGCGGGGGAATCGAGGAGATCGAAAAGGATCGGCGGTCCAAAGAAGAACAGCAGGCAGACCAGCAAGGAGAAGCCACTGGCCAGGGCTCCCAGACAACCCAGGGCACCCTGGGAGATGCGGCGCGGATCTTCCCATTCGAAATTCGCACCTATGATTCCAAAGGCAAGGTTTAATCCAGCCACACCAGCCACGGTTAAGGTCACTACCAACAGGCTGTAGGCGAGGGTGTCCAGGCTCACCTGCTGAAGCAGCGAAGTGATCAGCAGGAAGATCCAGCAT
>JALHTN010000615.1 GCA_022865865.1 Anaerolineales bacterium | reverse complement strand
GGGTGAGATCGAACGGCGCAGGAGAACCCCAGCACCCTCAATGACCAGGTTTGGTTCGATTACGTTAGCTATGGTGCGTAAATTATTCATACATTCTCCAAAATGATTTCAAAGGGTACAAAACATATTAGGTAAATTATACCTGTTAAGTATTAATTTAATATAAACTTTGGATCCGGGTTCTTGTATTTAGTTGCAGTTTATCGCTTGTACAATGATTAACGTTCAGATTTCCCCAGCTTGTAACCTTATGTATTAATATCAAAACCGCTCAAAGTGTCAATGAGCGGTCTTGAGGTTTTCCCGTGTTTGATTTTATGTTGTCTAATTATCCAAATTATTTAATGCGCGCTTGATCCGCAGGTAGGCAAATAATTGGATTCTATTAGCTGAATGCGCGCGAAAAATTCTCGTTCAATCCTTTCTCATGGATTGTTATGAAGCTACCTTTGCTTCGTATTATTCAATTACGGGGTGACGCACTGCTTATCCAGCAGGGTGCCATCCTTGTAGCGCAGGTAGGCGCAGTTGCTGGACTTCGTCCACAGCGAGTAAAGCAAACCGACATACAGGTTGGTAGCTGTGTCCGTCTCTATCCCGCTCCTCACGTTGACCGAGTTGCCAGCGTTGAGGATGAAATTGGTGGGGAAGTCGTAGCGCCCGGTTTCCGATTCGGCTTTCATCCACCATCCGGTCAGGTTGAACGACGAGGTGGTCGAGTTGGTGATGATTACATAATCGTTCTGGGGATTGGTCGATGGGTTGAAGCCGGCGATATGGACACTGGGTGAGGGAGTACCGGGTGTGGGCACAGCCTGGCTGACGCACTGCTTGTCCTGCAGGGTGCCATTGGAATCCCGCAGGTAAGCACAGTTGTTGGTAACTGTCCAAAGTGAGAAAGGCAAGCCCATGTATAGATTAGTGGCCGAGTTAGTACCCACGCCGCTGCGTACATTGACGGTTTGACCTGCACCCAGCTTGAAGTCGCTGGGGAAGTCGTAGCGCCCGCTCTGGTTTTCTGCTTTGAGCCACCAACCGGTCAGATCGATGGTTGCGCTGGTCATGTTTTTCAGCATCACGTAATCATCCTGCGGGGTGTGAGAAGGGTGAAAACCGGTGATAGCCACCTGTCTGGGGGGTTCGGCGGTTTTTGAGGTGTAGTTCTGGTAGACCAGCGGCATGTAAATTGTGTTTGCGACTTCATTTGCCAGCACTACGATGGCAGTCAAGCTGCTCAGGGCGATTAATAGCCCGATCACGATCTTCATTCTTTTAGACATTTTCTATCTCCTTATTGGTTGGTGCCACGAATTCCTGTTCCATATACGCTTATGGGATACTGCCATACAAGCCTCCTTCACCGGCAACAAATCCTGTAAAATTTTTCAGCTCTCCGATGTATGTTTAGAGGTTTAGCCGAGCGGTTCAAAACGAGCCTGGAAGAAACGCAGATCTTTCGGTTCATAAACCATCTTCATTCCCTTGGTCTGCTCACGATTATCGTAGACTGCCTTGACCGCTTCGGCAACCACATCCATATGAGCCTGTGTATAAACCCGGCGTGGGATCGCCAAGCGGGTCAATTCAAGAGCTGGATAGCGGTGGTCGCCAGTTTGTGGATCACGCCCAGCACTGACGTTTCCGCGCTCCATACCCCGTACCCCAGAATCAAGGTATATCTGTGCAGTCAGAACCTGGGCAGGAAACTGATCTTGCGGGATGTGAGGATAAAAGCTCCTGGCGTCGAGGAAAATGGCATGCCCACCAACTGGTTTGACGATCGGGATGTCCCAATCCAGCAGCAGATCACCGAGATAAAGCACCTGCCCCACTCGTGAACGTACGTGGTCATCCTGTACCGCTTCCTCGATCCCGATCGCCAGCGCCTCCATATCGCGCCCCGCCATACCTCCATAAGTGTGCAGACCCTCATAAACTACGACCAGGTTGCGCAGGGCATCGAACAGCTCGAAATCATTGACTGCTAACCAACCACCAATATTGACCAGGTTATCTTTCTTTGCGCTCATCCAGGCGCCATCTGTGTAGCTGCAGAATTCTATCAAAATCTCAGCAATGGATTTATCTTCAAATCCCTCTTCCCGCTCTTGGATGAAATATGCGTTTTCTACCATGCGAGTGGCATCCAGGAAAATGCGGATGCCATGCCGATCGCAGTATTCCCGCAGCTGGCGCACATTCGCCATACTGGCTGGCTGGCCACCAGCCATATTGACCGTGCCTGCCAGGCTGATGTAAGCGATATTCTCAGCTCCCACCTCTTTGACCAGGGAATCTAATTTCTCCAAATCTACATTTCCCTTGAAGGGGTATTCATCGCTGGGGTCGTGGGCTTGATCGACGATCACGTCCACGAAAGTACCTCCAGCCAGTTCATGGTGCAGGCGGGTTGTGGTGAAATACATGTTGCCGGGCACATATTGCCCCTCATTGATCACCGTCTGGCTGAGCAAGTGCTCTGCACCCCGACCCTGGTGGGTGGGTACCATATGCTGGTAGCCGTAGTATTTCTGGACAGCTGCCTCCAGATGATAGAAATTATTACTGCCCGCGTAGGCTTCATCGCCCAGCATTATGCCTGCCCATTGCCGGTCGCTCATGGCGCCGGTGCCGCTGTCCGTGAGCAAATCAATGTAGACATCCGCAGAGCGCAGCAGAAAGGTGTTGTAGCCTGCCTCTTCCATGGCGCGCGCTCGTTCCTCCTGGCTGCTCTTACGGATCGGCTCCACAGATTTTATTTTCCAGGGCTCCGCCCAGGAACGGCGGCTTAATTGCTGACCAAAGGTTTTGAGGGGGGAAGAAGTCATTCAGTTTCTCCTTTATTCAATTAAATAGAGTGAGATGCCAGACAATGGTTTGACCTGATGTCAATCCAACGTTCTCATAATGGTCTTGTTTATTGTACAGGATGATTCGTAATATCGGTAGCTGATCCGGTTGAGATTAAGATTATAGATAAATATTTACTAAGGGGTAATAAAAGAAGACTTGTTGAGCTTGAATTTATGCATCAGACGGGCCGGGCTGCCAGTTGGTATCTGCCGCCCAATCTTCAGCGGCGAAGTAAATCAGATCGACCGCTGGATCCTTAACGTCTGGATAAGTGTCCGGGTCAGCTAAATTCTGCGCCAGGCGGTGTTTTAGTTCAGCGTAGGCTGCTGCAGTAGCCGGGTGGCTGCGCAGGTAGTCGCGAAAAAGCAGCGCATAACGTTGGTTGGCGCGTTCTGCAATGCGCACATGTAAATTCGTGGGGCGCTGACCATCAGGTGGTTTAAACACCCATTTGATCCATTCCCTGGCTTGCGCTTCTGAACCCGCAGGTGGGTGGTCAGTGAGATATTCCAATCGGGTATAGCCAATCTGGTTGAGAGCTTGCTCAACGGGTGGATTGAGACTTTCCACGGTGATCTGAATGTCAATCCGATCCTTAGCATCCAGACCTGGAATGGAGGTCGAACCAATATGGTCGATGCGCAGCGCGAGATCATTGAGCCCCTCGCGCAAAACCTTTCCAAGGGTTTGAAATTCTTCTGGCCAGGTTGATTTATAAGGTGTGATGGTGACCATCTTGCTGCCTTTTGCACGGAGTAGAAAATATTACCAAGTATATCTATGAGAGCATATCGGACGTTAATCTCTCGAAATCATTGGATTTACGACGAAACTGCATACTCAACAAGTCCTATTATAAGAAACAATTTCAGAATTCATAAGACCGGTTTTTGAAGAATGGAAAAACTTTGCTGGGATCGTGCAGCGCAAGGATCCCAGGAGGTAATCCTCCAAGTGAGATAGCTTGTGAAATGCTGTTGACCATTAGAGATAATCAGCTCGCTAACTCTGAAACCTGACACTGATTCAATAAATTCGCAATAACCATTGGTAATTAGTACACATACTATGATTAAGATCTCTCAGAGTTGTGATACTTGTCACTAATAGTACACCCTACCTTTCAAGTAATATATTCAATAATCTATATTTGCAAGTATGTGAATAGATCAAATTATAGAATTATGAATACATTTGAGCTGCAATTAGAAATCAACGAGCTGCATGCAGAAATCTGCTCTGCACTGGCCGACCCGCGCCGGATATTGATGTTCTATCTCCTGGCGGAGAAAAGTGCCAATGTCAGCGATTTAGCCGCTGAGGTGGGCATCAGCCAGCCAGCTGCCTCACGCCATTTAAAGATTATGCGTGAGCGCGGCCTGGTACAGCCAGTCCGCAAAGGCCAGAGTGTTGAATACCGGTTGAGTGATATGCGCTTGATCCAGGCACTTGATCTGCTGCGTTCTGTGCTGCGAGACCAGCTTCAAAACCGCGCTGATTTAATCCAGGTGCTGGAGTGAGATATGCCGGGTGATCAATTCCCATCGCAATGTGAGGTAACCAGCAGATTATGAAAAGGGAAAAATACATTTGGATTATTGGTTTGGTGGTCACCATTGCGATCATCGTTATCCCACTGGTGCTTTTCCTGCCAAAAGCATCGGGCAAGGGTGATGATCCCTGGGCAACCTTGCCGGAGCATCCTTCACATGTTGACCACACCAACCTGATCGAAGGACCATTCGAGACGGGTTCAGAAGTTACCCTGCGCTGCCTGGAATGCCATGCAGAAGCCGGAGGGGAAATGCTGCAGTCGGTCCACTGGACCTGGGAGTCAAAAGAGTACCAGATCGAAGGGCGACCGGATCCGGTTACGATTGGCAAAAAGAACTCTCTCAACAATTTCTGTATTGGCATCCAATCCAATTGGCCTGGCTGCACATCCTGTCATGCTGGTTATGGCTGGGAGGATGAGAATTTTGACTTTACCAAGTCTGAAAATATCGATTGT
>JALHTN010000083.1 GCA_022865865.1 Anaerolineales bacterium | reverse complement strand
GAACGGCCGGTAATCACCATGCCCGCTGAAGGAACAATACTTCGTGATCGCTGCGGTTAGCGTTGTTTTTCCATGGTCGATGTGTCCCATCGTTCCCACGTTCATATGTGGCTTTGTCCGTTCAAATTTCTTCTTGGCCATCTAATTTCTTCTCCTTTGCGCTAAAAGCATTTTGTTAGCAACGAGAGCCCTCAATGGGATTTGAACCCATGACCCCGTTCTTACCAAGAACGTGCTCTACCGCCTGAGCTATGAGGGCAGTTTGCTTACATAGCTACGCGCTGACCATAAATTGCTTTCCATGGTCAGCGATGAATCCAAGTGGGCGGTGAAGGATTCGAACCTCCGAAGGCGTATGCCAGCTGATTTACAGTCAGCCCCCTTTGGCCACTTGGGTAACCGCCCGTTCTGATACATGATGTCAGCTAATGGTCGAGATTTGAAAATCTCGACCTAATCGCCAAAGCAAGCCGACGATGGGAATTGAACCCATAACCTACCACTTACAAAGCGGTTGCTCTGCCGATTGAGCTACGTCGGCGGGTGCACCAACCCATTGGGAAGGCGAGAGGCATTATACCAGAGCCCTAGTGATGGGGCAAGGTTAATGAAAAGCGCCCCTCCAAGGGCATCGGGGAAGGAGTCTATCAGGATTCTTGATGAGCGTCAAGCCGAAACTTTTGCCGATCTTTTGGTTCAATTTGCGGGTTATTTGCCCCGGGAATCAATGGTTGTAGCCGCGCGCTTCCCAGGCTAAGTAAAGGGCGATTGAGCCTGCGACAGCAGCATTGAGCGACTCGATGCGACCACGCATGGGCAAACGAATTAACTGATCGCAGGATTTGCGAACCAGAGTGCGCATACCTTCTCCCTCGGCTCCGATGACCAGGGCTATAGGTCCACTGAGGGCTCTCTTTTCAAGCAGCTGCGTATCTGGTCCACTATCGAAGCCGATTACCCAGATATCCCGCTCTTTAATAGTATTGATTGCCTGGGCGAGGTTGACCTGGGTGATCAGCAGGTGTTCACTGGCTCCCGAGGAGGCGTTAACCACAGCTGGTGTGACAGTGGCAGTACGGCGGAAAGGGAGCAGCACACCATGAACTCCGACCACTTCTGCGGTGCGAAGCAGCGTACCCAGGTTCTGGGGGTCCTGGAGTGTATCCAGGATCAGGATCAGCGGGGATTCGGTGCGCTGCTCTGATAGATCGAAGATGTCTGGCAGCGAGACATATGGGTAACCACTAGCTTCAAGGAGGACACCTTGATTGTTTGGCTGGATGCTGTCCAGCTGGGTGCGGGGAGCAAACTCAATGGGAATATTCTTGTTCTTACAGAGGTTGAGGATATTGACCAATTGGCCCTTGCTTTTAACGCCTTCCGCGACCAACAAGCGGAAACCCTCCCGGCGCCCAGCCCGGAGCAATTCATAGACCGGATTACGGCCGTAAATCCATTCACGCATCAGTTAAAGGTAATGAAGGGTCAACACAGGTTTGGGTTATTTCCAACGCCAGCCGGTACCGTCTTTGGAATCCTCGATGAGGATACCTAACTCGGCCAGCTGGTCTCGGAGCTGGTCCGAGAGTTCCCACAGCTTTTGGTCACGCAATTGACCCCGCAAGGTAACCAGCAGGTCGATGAAAGGCGTAGATTGCTTGATCTCAGTTTCCGGCCGTTCTAATCGCAATCCGAAAATATCTTCAGCCAGCTCGCGCAGTAGAACTTGGGCCTGATTGAGCGCGGATTGCGGCACATCTGCATCACGGGCCTGGTTGATCACCCGTACGAGATCAAACAAGTGACCCAGCGCCCCCGCAGTGTTAAAGTCGTCGTCCATCGCGGCGATAAATCCCGTACGGGTGGCCAGCATCTGGGTCTCGAGGGCTGATTTGGTACCATCTGGAACTGGTGTATTCTCCTGAGTACCAGGGCGCAAAGCAGAGCGTAAGCGCTCTAGATTGCGTTCAGCCTGATTAATTACTTCATCATTGAAGGTTAATGGGGAGCGATAACTGGCGTTGAGCACCATCATGCGCAGTGTGTCCGGGTCGTGCTGGTCCAAGAACTGTTCAATAGTGACGATGTTGCCTATTGATTTGGACATTTTATCACCGGAAAACTGCAGCATGCCATTATGGACCCAATAACGGGCGAATGGTTTGCGAGTCAGGCTTTCGGTTTGAGCGATCTCGTTTTCATGATGGGG
>JALHTN010000614.1 GCA_022865865.1 Anaerolineales bacterium | reverse complement strand
GGACCTTCAGTTTCATTACGCGCCGTGACCTCGAATTCCGGTCGGCGGAACTCCAAAATCTGGAATTGGTGGTAATGCTGGTAGCCGTCCATTCCGCCCAGATTTCCCACAGCATCGATGTTGAGCTGCGCGTATCCCAGGTTGGCATTCTCAGGCAGGGTGAACTTGAAATCAAAGCCTCCCAGGGCATTTACCGTGCTCCTGCCTGACCCCATCTCATTGCCCTGGGGTCCGGTGATCTGGTAATTAACTTCACTCACACCGCTGCCCACCAAGCCCACATCACCATCCTGGGCACCCCCTACTCGGCGCAGCCAACCCTTGACATGCACTTCTTCACCGGGTTTGTAGATCTGGCGATCATCAAACACA
This sequence comes from Anaerolineales bacterium, assembly GCA_022865865.1. The sequence continues at coordinate 1,535 of JALHTN010000614.1, read as the reverse complement.
TACCAGCGTAATTGATCGTTCGGCGGGCGCGGCAGCCAGACATCATCTCCCCAGAAATAAGTAGAGCGGGGCAGGAGCACTTGATCTTCTCCCTGGCTGGCAACCAGGTACTGCACTCCAGAATTGGGGATTGGAAAACGCGCAATGCCATCCGCCCCGGTGGTCTCTTTCATCCCAGCTAGATCACCCTGGATGGTCACTTCCGGTAGTGGAGCACCATCTTTAAGGTCGGTCGTCCAAACCACCATCTCACTGTGATCGGCGAAAGCATCCAGACCTATCTGGGTGACCTGAACCCAGGTGTGCACAGTTTCCCAATAGCGGTCCTCCTGGAATAATCCCTTGGGTGGTTTCGCAATCACGATGTACTGGCCGTAATCACCCTCCATCACATCTTTCAATGGAATATCCACTGCGGTCAGCGTATCCGCGGCCGCCTCCAACCTCAGCGTCTCATCCTTAACCAGGCGCCCGGGTGGTTTCAGTGTTATATCCGTTCTTTGGTACTCGCGTAAATACTCTTTGAAAGCCGGCCAATCCGAGGGTTCCACAGCATATATTTTGACATCCAGGCGGGTGTAATTGATCGTATAAAGCGTTAGAACAGGCTCCTCAGCTGCCGGATCCAGGGTAACCAATATTCCTTCAGGACCAATCAGGATTGGCTCCGCAGACCCAACCCGGAAAGTTAAGGTTTGATCACTGCCGAGCTGCTGGCCAAAAGCATCCTGGATGTCTCCACTGACCGTAATTCGGTAGGTCGTCTGCCCTGCGGAGGCTCCCCGAATGTTGATCGTATCTCCAAAAATATTGACCGTAGCCCCGAGCAGTTCAGGGCTGATCGTCAGCAAAGAATCATCGTATTGATCGACATCAATCGGGTTGTTAAATCGAATGTAGAAGGGGGATAACGGCCGGCACTCATCATCCGACCAGGAACAACCGTGTTGATCAATCCGCAGTGGAGCATAAGTATGGAAGCTGAAATGATGGGGCTCAGTAGTGAGCAAGGGTCCTTCCGCGGATGGCGTACCAGGTCCGACCTGCACCGATATCGGTGTATCTGGGGGCAGTGGTTCTTGAGCGCGAAAGGTGAGCCAGCGTCCTTCTTCGGCTCTCTGGATCAAACGCTGGACTTGTTCACCCTTTTTTGCCTGTTCCTCAGAGACCAGCTTTAATGCTACCTCCCTGTTTCCAGCCATCACAGTGATCGTTTCCAGGACAGATTCAGGATCGATGCGCTGGTCAAAGGCGATGAAGATCAATGGATCCAGCGGCTGGGGGATATCAATTGGGAACTGCGAGATGACCTGCGGGGGAGGCGTGCTGAAAGACCAGCTGACTGTTTTGTCCAAAACACCTCCCACAGCCGATTCAGTACCCGCCGGAATGGTAGCCTGGTATTCGGTAGCCATGGGCAGGCGATCGATTTCTGTCGAGTCGAATTGGAATGTCAGCGTTTTGGTCCCTAACCAGCGCCAGGTACCCGGTAAATCTGGCTCCAGCTGCACTGGCACTTCTTCAGCTGCAAGATC
>JALHTN010000613.1 GCA_022865865.1 Anaerolineales bacterium | reverse complement strand
TAGATCAGAGAGCGTCGCCAGGATCTGGTCGCCATACTGTTCCAGGCGCCAGGGTAGCTGCTCCATCACCTCAGCCAGTTCGTCCTGGCCGTTTGGGTCGCGCGCCGCGATCTCATAAAGCACATCCCGCGGCAGGATCACATCCGATTTGACCTGGGCCTGTTTGGCAGTCCTTTTTCGCCAGTTGCGCAGCTCTTCCACGCGCGCCAGGTACAGCTCATCTGGTCTCGGGCTGCGCGGCGGGTAAACAGGCTCAGCTTTTAAGCCGGTTTCAACCGCTCGCAATAAACCGGGTCCGTGTCGCTGGTATTGTTTCTCGCTTAATTCGGGCAGCTTTTCCAGTGCACCCTTTGATCGCGGGCAGATCTCTGCGATCGCTATCAGGGTCTGGTCAGAGATCACTTTAAACACCGGGCGGTTGATCGATTTCGCCACCTGCGAGCGGTAGCGGCACAGTTCCAACAGCACGGCCGCCTGCTGGGGAGCGAGATCGTATGACCCCCGCACCCGCCAGCAGGGTTCAGGCAGGTCGTGCGGGTCGCGCCCGTTGACGTAACGCAAGCGGGCAAAATCCTCTTCCGCCAGCGGCCAGCGGTTCTGCGACATCAGCTCGGATTTCAAGCGATAACGTAAGGGGATCAGGTAGTGCGTATCCAGCCGGGCATAAGCCATCATCTCTGCTGGTATCGGGCGCTTCCCCCAATTAGCCCGCTGGTAGCGCTTGTTGAGCTCTACATCAAACTCTGCTTTCAATATCGATCCCAGCCCAATCTGCTCCCACCCCAGTATGCGCGCCGCGATCATCGTGTCAAATAAGTTTTCAAACCTGAATTGGAAATCGCGCTTCATTGAGATCAGATCATATTCTGCCGCATGGAAGATCTTCTCGATCTTGTCATCGGCAAACAATGCTTCCAGTGGGGTCAGGTCGTCCAGGGCTAGCGGATCAACCAGGAAATCATCCTGGGGCGTTGAAAACTGGATCAAACACACCCGTTCCTGGTAAGCGTACAGGCTGTTGGACTCCGTGTCCACCGCCAGGATCGCTTCGCTTGCCAGCTGGTTGACCATCTGGTTCAAAGCGTCTGCATGGGTGATCATCACCGGTTTGGGGAGAGATTTGAATTCCATGATTGCGCTTATTATAGCCCAAACCCGTCAGAGAGTTTTCTCCAACACCAGGGCATCTTCGCCATCTGAATAATAGCGCTTCCAGATGCCGTGCTCCCGGTACCCAAATTGGGTGTACATCTGCAGTGCTGGTTGGTTAGACGCGCGCACGCTGAGCCTGACCCGGGAGACTCGCAGCTGCTCTTCGCAGGTGCGCAGCAATGTCGTGCCCAATCCCCGGCGGCGGTGTGCAGGCAGCACCCCCAATGTCGAGATCCAGGCCAAATTTTCATGCCGCCGCAGATCAGCCGCAATAAAACCGGCCATCTCCCCGTCCAGAATGGCTTTCAAGCGCAGCACGCCGGGGAAGGTCAGCACGGCCACCATGTCCAGCAGCGGCCAGACATCCCGCGGAAAACAGACCTTTTCAAGGTGGCGCAGTGCGCTTAAATCACGCCAGGTAGCCGGCTCGACGACTGCCGAGCTACCTGTTGCGGCTGAGGATACTTGATTCATACGGCAAAAATAGCGTTCCGGCCGGGTGCTATCCCCGGCCTGAACCTGTGCAAACTACGAATTATCAGAGCCTCGAGCAAAGCGCTCGATGAACTGGCTGAACTCCATCGGGAAGATATACTTCGTGGAGGGGCTGTTGCCCATCTCTTTGAGCGTCTCGAAGTACTGCAAAGTCATCGTCTTCTGATCAATGGTTTGCGCGATTTGGTAGATCCGATCCAAAGCTGCTGCAAAACCTTCTGCAGTCAGCTCCTGGGCCAGCTTGGCTCCTTCGGCCCGCAAGATGTTTGATTGTTTCTCACCTTCCGCCTCGAGAATCGCGGCCTGCTTTTCACCGTCGGCCACATTTACAGCAGCCTCCCGCGTACCGGTTGATTCGGTCACCACGGCCCTGCGCAACCGCTCCGCAGACATCTGGCGGTTCATCGCATCCAGGATCTCCCTGGGCGGCACGATCTCGCGAATTTCCACGTTGGTGACTTTGACCCCCCAGCGCTCAGTGACCTCGTCCAATCGTGAACGCAGCATATTATTGATGTGCTCCCGCTCCGACAAAGCATCGTCCAGCATAATGCCCCCAAGCACCGCTCGCAGAGTCGTTGTGGCCATGCCTTCAGCCGCTGCTTCGAAGTCACTTACCTGCAGCACACTTTCAGTCGCATTGAGCACCTTGTAATACCAGATGAAGTCGACTGAAATAGAGGCGTTGTCCTTGGTGATCGAAGTTTGGTGAGGGATGTCGCGCACTTGTTCTCGCAGGTCTACTTTAATCCCGCGATCGACAACCGGGATCAGTATAACCACTCCAGGACCCCGTGCACCAACACAGCGCCCCAGGCGGAAGACGACCAGACGCTGGTATTCCGGAATCACTCTGATCGCGGTGACTAACAAGGCCAAACCGATCAGGAGCGCTGATCCTACCAGGCAAAGCAAAATCGTAGAGTCCGTCATAATCTAACTCCTTAATAAAGATAGTTACTAAACTTCATTCATCAATCTGTTCTACAATCAGACTGAAACCGTCACGTCCCACAATACGCACATGAGTACCTTCTGGAATCGCCTGGTCACTCTTGGCGCTCCACAGCTCTCCAGCTACCTGGACAGAACCTTCAACACCAACAGCGGTCTTCGCCTCCCCAACAGCACCAATTAACGCCTCCAGATCGTGTGCGGGTCGCATGCGGTCCGCTTCCAGCGCTTTCTGTGCCACCACCCAGACAAATCCGGCCACAATAATTGAGACGATCACAGCCAGAACAGGATTTACCGCTGGCTGCCAACCTGGTTGGTCAAATAAGAAGATGGATCCGACGATCACCGCGGCAATAGACAAGCCCAGATATACTGGTTTTTTTATCTTGCGTAAGGAGAGCAAGAACAGCACCACCCCCAACAACATGAGCCCCAAAGCCCAATAATTTATCGGCATGTTGAAGATGATGTATCCTGAAATCAGCCACATGAACAAGGCCACAATCTCCAGAATGCCTGTCCCAGGATTCAAGACTGCCATCATGGTCAGCAAGGCTGCTCCAATCAATATCAAATAGGCAACGTTTGGATCTAATAGGAAATCTACGCTCATGGAGAACACTCCTGGTGTATCTAAGACGGACCTTTCTTCGATTTCATTATACATCAAGCTGCCCTTTGCCAGCCTGTGAATTATATCCTTGTCTGGGAGAGCGATTTTTATACTCTCTATTTTCTCCTGGCCGGCAATTGCTCAGCAAAATGTTAATTGAACCCGGTGCAGTCAAAATACCGAAACGATGGAGAGATTTCCGTGTGGTTCATTCGGCCAAGCAACCCTATTCAAGATTGCTGATATTTTCCTTCGGTCAATCAACTGTTGAATTTTGCCGTTATTCCCATCCCACAGCCAGGATTACTCAATCTATCTTCAAGATTCCAAAAATACTTGCACATTTGATTTATAATCCTCTCCCAGAGCACTTCGAGCAAACCAAATGCCCCCCGAGACCAATCCCCCCACCAACAACAACTCAAAATCAACAAGCAGCCAGGCAAAAACTTTCCTGGGATCGCTGGTAGCCCTTTTTACGGGGCGAGGAGCCAGGCAAGGGTATCTGGCCGCCATAGACCAGTCCGTGATCAGTCTCTCCAATTTCTTGGCTACCATCATCCTGGCAAGAAATGTTGATCCCACCCAGCTGGGCGTTTATGGCGTCGGTTTCGTAACTTTACGCCTGGTGCGTGCGGTTCAGGATGGGCTAATCGTGCAGCCGATGAACGTGTTTGGTGCTGGTATGGCGCGGGATGAATTTAAACGCTACGCAACCAGCACCAGCCTGTTTCAGATCGCGTTGGCGCTTGTCTCCGCAACAATTGTGGCAGTTTGCGGTTGGGTACTGATCGAATTCGGCAACGACACTGCCGGACCCACTCTTTTCATTCTCTGGCTCCCTTTTCTCTGGTGGCAGTTTCAGGAATACCTGCGCCGTATGCTGTATACCCGCGGGAAGGTGCTCAGTGCTGTGATCACCAGTGTGATCGGCAACGGAGCTCGCATCGCACTCATGATCTACCTGGCAAACCAGGGAAGGTTAACTGGAATTTCGGGATTGGAAGCCATCGCCTGGGGAGCATTTGTGGCTTTAATCCCCAGCCTGTGGTTCACGCGCCATTTCTGGACCCGGCAGCTGGCTAGTCTCAAAGACACCTGGCAGCGAAACTGGAACTTCGGGCGCTGGTTATTGGGCAGCTCCCTGACCAACTGGGCTGCCGTGGAGTTTTATCCAATCCTGACCGCGGGTTTGATCAGTTTCGCCGCTGCCGGAGCATACCGCGCATTACAAAATTTAGTAGCCCCCATCCATTTGCTGCTGCGAGCCATTGATACCTTCCTCACTCCGCGAGCGGCAAATATCTATGAGAAGAGCGGTCTGCAAGCCCTTACTCACACCCTGCGCAGCATCTACCTGGCGATCGGCATCCCGGTCCTGGGGATTTTGATCATCGCCCTGGTATTCCCTGAACAGCTGCTTAGCCTGATCTACGGCGATACTTATATGGCGTATAGTGATGGTGTTATTCTCATGGCGCTCTTCTATGCCTTGATGTTCGCCTACTGGCCGCTGCAATCTATATTTAAGGCCGCGCAGCTATCACGACCGATTTTTATCGCCAATATATTGGCCATAGCCAGCATGTTTACAGTTGGCATCTGGGCAATATTAAATTGGGGTGTTTATGGGACGATTATCGGGCAGGGGGTAAACGCCCTGGTGATCAACCTTGTGCTCTGGGGATACTGGATCGCGATGAGACGGCAGAACAAGAGTTGAATGTAAATCTTCCAAGCAAGCTCGGCTTTTTCTATGATTATTGAGAAAGGGTCAATTGGGTCTAATTACTACCACTGCCCATGCGGATCAGCCGTCTTGGTAGGCGTCCATCCCAATCTTTCTGCCAGCGATACCAAAAAGTGATCATAAAAGCCAGGAAAACCAGTTTCAAATCGAATCCCAGGCCGGTGTATTCAATATACAGGCGGTCAAAGCGCAGCTTCTGGCGGGGGGAAAGATAATAATCACCCGCTACCTGGGCTAAGCCGGCCAACCCGGGCAGCACCCGGTGGCGCTGGGCATACTCGGGCATCTCCAGCAGGTAGCCTTGTACAAGCACTGTACGTTGAGGGCGTGGACCAACGAAGCTCATCTCCCCACGCAGGATGTTGAGCAATTGAGGCAGCTCATCCAGTGCCGTCTTGCGCAGCAGATACCCCATCCCCAATACACGGTCATCTTTTTCACTGGCTAAGACGGGTCCGGTGGCATCTTCAGCGCCGCGCACCATTGTGCGCAGTTTATATTGATGAAAATTCAAACCTCCCCAGCCCACCGAATTCTTGACAAAGAGCAGCGGACCGGGATCCTCGATCCAGATTATGAAGATACCCAAGAGCCAGACCGGCAGAGAGATGATTAATCCAAATGCTGCCAGCATGATATCGAAGGCTCGCTTCAAGCCAGGAATGGGATCGGGCTTCCCGATCAATGCCTGGTGCTGCTGGTATACGTCTTGCATCACATCTTCTGAAGGGGGCGAATTATTTTCCCACAAACCTTCATTGAAATTGGTCGCCAGTATGCAGCCCAAAAAGGCACCTAAAACTGCGGGGATCAACCAGCTGGGCGTGAAGGCTGCTGCGGATGCGAGCCAGATACCAGCCCAAATCATAAGAAAAATCCCCACGCATCCCAGTAGAGCTGAGCGGTAGCGCCAACTCAATGACAGTGGTACAGCGACCAGGCTGCGTTCGATAGCCATGGCCAGAGCAGCCACCAGGAGGATCAGCAAGACCACCCACCAGGCTGAGATCCTGCCTGAGGGAATAACACGCTGCATGAACAACCAAAGTAAAATCACCAGAGTTAACGTGATGACTGCTGAGATAACCCGCCCACTGGCCAGCTGCCAGATACCAACCAGGTTTGAATTTGAATCTGCGAGCCTTGATGTTTGCTTCGACATAGACTTGGCTGGATTATACCGCGCCAATAGTTTGTTAATTTAGCCCTTATCTACCGGTCTGTTCTTCAAGTATAATTTCAACCATGCCCAGAATGAAAATCCATCGCACCCTGGCAGGATTAAGTCTGCTCGGCTTGATAGTGATCATAATCAGCACCAGCCTTCCTGCCGCGGCAGCACCTCCAGCACAGTTTACGCCATTCCCCACCCCAACTCCGGGGACGGATGGCCGCATCATCTACATCGTGCAGCCAAACGATTCCTGGTGGCGCATTGCTGCAATTTATGCTATCGATCTTAACGCGCTGCTGGGTTTAAATGATGCCACCAGCGAGACAATTCTCCTGGAAGGAGAGGAAGTGCTGCTGGGTTTTGGAGGACCATCTGAGATCACGCCAACCTTCGGACCGAGTCCTACGCCTGCACCAAGCCTGCCCACCCCAACTCCCGAACCTGGTTCTGGCACCTTGTGCGTGATCCTGTACAATGATGTCAATGGGGATTCTATCCGCCAGGAGGAAGAAGAGTCGATTCCAGAGGGGGCGATCAGTGTAAGCGACCGCTCAGGCGATGTCAATTTAACCGAGCCCACCACCAGCGGGTTTGAACCTTTTTGCTTTGTGGAATTGATGCAGGGGGAATACACGATCAGCGTAGCTGTTCCGGAAGGCTACAACCCCACGACCGTGCTTAATTACACACTGCTGTTAGACCCCGGCACTGAAACTTATCTTGATTTTGGAGCTCAGATCAGCTCTGTGGCCGTGGATGATCCCACCTCTGCAGGTGGCACCAGCCGATCCCTTCTCCTGGGTGTTGCGGGTGGACTGCTGCTGTTAGGCGGCATCGGACTTGGGATTTATGCCACTCTGTCAGGCCGTACTCGAACCAGATCCTTGGGGGAAT
>JALHTN010000612.1 GCA_022865865.1 Anaerolineales bacterium | reverse complement strand
CATAGCGGTTATCAGCCGCGGTTTCACCCGCCCAGGGATCAACATCCTCCAGGAAAGGCGGGATGAAAGTTGTAGATGAAGTTGCCCGGTAGTTCTTCGGATCATGGGTGCCATCACCAACCAGCAAGACATACAGCGGGCGCAAGTTCCAATTGAAATAGGCGTTTTCCAGGTAATCTTTTATCGCAGAGGGTAACGGGCGCCCACCGCTATAAACATCGTAAATCGCCTGGACATCCTCGACGATAACTTCCAGGCCGTTGGATCTGTGCATTCCCACCAGCGGGTCCAAGGAAGGGATGAACTCCGTAGGAGCAACGATCACATACTCAGCGCCGCCAAAGCCCGGTGAGGCCGTAAGCTGTTTCAACAAGCGCAGATTATCTGCTGATTGTATGCCGCTATTTGTGGTTACCCAATAATTGTGATCAACACCATCATTGGGATCAAGGATAGTTATTTGATTTCCAGAAGTATTTGTGAGAAATAATGGTTGCTCTGGATCTGTAATATCATAAGCCAGTAATTCTGGTGACGATAGCGTGATCATGTAGCTTGAACCATGATCAACACCCAGAAAACCAATTGATTCTCCAACTGCAATATTGTTGGTTAAGGCATAGCGGATCGAAAATGCATCTAGCCAAATACCGTCAAGAGGGATACCATCTATCCCTGGAAGAGTAATTGTGAGTGTGTTTTCTCCTTCATTGAGGAAGCTTCCTGAGAATGAAAGAACTGTCTCATAAGCATTTTTCCCATCCCACTGCCTTGATCCAAGATAATGTCCATTGACAAGGATATTGATTTTATGATCAGGAGATAAAATAAAATCAGTCTGACCAATAAGCCAAATTGATAATGTTGACTCTTGTGAATTGTCTACACCTGTCAGATGAAACTTATAATCTTTCGATAATGGAACGGGATCTTCACCTGGTAATGGCTCAACATATAGAAGATGATCCCATACCCAGCGATCGCCATCTCTGCCGGCTGGAATAGGTGCGCAGTAGCAGCCCGGGGTGTAGATTTCATTGTCCTCGAAGAATAGCTCAGCCCAAGGTGTCCCAGGTTCACCACCGGATACTTCACCAGGACCCATGTTTACTCCAGGGGAGCCATCGAGATTGAGGATATAGGTATCTGTGGTGGACCAGCGGCTGAAGCGCGGATCGGCGAAGAAGCGGATGATTTCACCAGGTTCAAGCGTGTCATCATCATCACCTAACCATTGATAAGCGATATTTGATCCGTCCCGTGTGAGGGAGAGCTTAGAACGGTCAAACGAACTGACTGTGACGCCAGTGGCAGCTATCTCTGCGCCAGATATATCGGTTATGCCCCTGCTGGAAACTTCAACTGCGACGGTTGAAGCACCATTCGCTTGCAGCTCGCGATATTGTGTGGTGGAAAGTTGATTTTTTCCATCGATTTGCATCTGTTCAGGGTTGACCACCGCAGCACGCAACAAGTCATGCAAAGGATCTAGGGTGGATTCAACGGAGACACTCCCTTGAAGAACAGGTCCGAAATCAACCTCCACCTCCAACGATGAGGTCACCCGCAGTGTGTTCCCATGGGGAAGGACTGGATAGAAAGAGAGCCGGGCCAGGTGCACACCGCGCACGACACCGATTGGTTCCAAGATGGCTGCCTGGTCCACGCTGAAAGTTTCTTTAGTCGCATCCGTGAACGCTCCCCCGATGATCTGTCCAGCCGAATCTCGCTTGACTCCTGCAGGTTGATCGCCTAAAACCAAAGGTGTCAGGAGATTTTGTTTCGTCTCGGAAGCAGAAAGAACCTGCAGCACCGGGTTGGAATCCGGGGGTAGCGAGACCAGTACCGAGGAAAATGGCAGCTGGGGGACTCCCGGCAAGTCCAACAATTCATACCCTGGCACTGCAACATGGGTTAAACCCTCAGGGTCCGTTAGGATCTGCGGGGCTGGTGCATGCCAAAACACGCGCAGCCCACCAGGGGTGAGCGTGACGCGCGGCTTCGGATCGGGCAGTTCCCTGGGTGAAGCGAGGGAGGCTTGTGGGCCGATCATAAAACCCAAGAGTATCAAAAGAAGGAATAAACGGCGGGCCAAATTCTATTTGCTGACTAGAAGCGGTAAGAAGATTTTTTGACCATACCCGGCACTCTGCATGTCTGGCAAATGGAAGGTCTCTACGCCGTGGGTGTCGATATCAGACAGCCAGTAGAACCAGGATCCTGGTCCAGGGTTATCAGTGAAGCTGTAGGTATGACCTGCCGAACCGCCGCCAGCTGGTTCGAAGTGAATTTGTTCAGCTTCTGCCATATCCATAACCGCAGATCGGTAGATGTAGAAACCGAGATTGTCGATCTCCGCTGCAGTTGCCCAACTAAGATTAACTTCACCTGAAACGGGTCGATCAACGTTGAAATAAAGCAATTCAACCGCCGTGGGCTCTGCGAAGAGGCGGATGTTGTTGATCATGCCAGACCCCTGCAGGTCGACTTCAAACGCATCCACATTATCAACGCCCACCGGAATAACCATGGATACACCATTTCCAGTCTCTGGAATATCAACCGAACCTACCAGGGTGCCACTCAGGCCGCCTTCAAAGAAATAGATGCGGGCGTCTTCGGTCTCTTCTTCCTCCACGTCCTGGACTTCGAGTGATTCAATGAAGGCACCGCTGCCGTCACCCAGCTGCGTATATTCAAAGCCGAATTTTGCGCCAACGACATCAGCATCATCCGGATCGCTTGAATCGAGGTCTTCACTGATGATCAGGGTGTTGCCAAAACTAAAATTGAACAGATCGGCATCTCCCCCGGTGCAATCCGCAGGCACGTTGCCAGGGGGACAGGTGGCGTCGAAGATCATGGCAGTATTAGTGGTTGGAGGGAAGTCCGGATTAAAACCGAACACAATGACTTTTCCTGCGATGGGAGCACCGCTGATGCCGTAACCGGAGTAAACCTGATCGACGATCGTGCCAGGAGCGATGCCTTCAAAATCGATTACCGCGCCGACAGGAACTGCTTTCGTGTTCACACTTGTGGTCAACAGCAGGACCGCGACAAATATCAGTGCAAAAGCAATTAAGATGGGTTTATACGAGCGCATGGTTGCCTTCCTTTTGAGTTTTTCTGGTTAGAATTTGGTTAGGTTATTTATTTGATTCCACCTGTTGGGATGGTTTATGTACAATAGGTGATTAACAATTATCTAAAATCTGTGAATTCTCTCGAGGAATTGCAAATGCCCCGCGCCAATTCGTGGAAGATTAATAAAAACTTACATATTTGTTATTTTACCAAATTATTACTAAAGAATCAAATGAGAAATTGCCCCCAAATAGTCTAAATTGAATATCTAATTTCAAGTTGAAAGCCGTTGTAGGGAAGGTTTATATCCAAATTCTTCCTGTTGGTAGAAGAATATTAATCCAGGGCGAAGTTCAAACAGACCGGACAACAACCTGAAATATTTAAATATGGGCGAATCAAATGAGATCACTTACCATTTGTAGCCCAACAAACTGTCAAATATTCGCTACAAGAGAGATCAACATCGAGAGGATGATGATGACCCCAATTCCAATAAAGATCAACTGTTGGCTTCGCAGCCGTCTCCTTTCAAAGCCAGATAGTTCTTTCTTCTTCTTCTTCTTCTTTTTTGCCATGCTTACCTCCGATACTTATTCTAATTGATTTTTTATTTGGTGAGCCAGACTCTCCGAGATACCAGGGATCGAGACGAGCTCATCGATACTGGCAGCCTGTATATTTTGGATTGAACCGAATTTTTCCAGCAGCGCTTTGCGACGGGCAGGACCAACACCAGCAATTGTATCCAGGCGGGAGGCAATGCCTGCTTTGGTCCGCCGCTGGCGGTGGGAGGTGATCGCAAAGCGGTGGGCTTCATCCCGTACTCTTTGGATGAGGAAAAGGCCATGGGAGCCATTGGGGAGTATGATCGGTTGCGCTTGACCAGGGATAAAAAGCTCTTCATTCTGTTTTGCCAGACCTGCAACAGGGATCTGGTCTAATAAATTATACTTCTCCAGCACGGCTACTGCGCGACTGAGCTGCCCTTTTCCGCCATCGACAATCAGCAGATCGGGGAGTAAAGAGAACGAGGGATCAACCTTTTTACCGGGTTTTTCTCTCATCTCTTTGGAAGCTTGCCAGCGGTTAAAACGTCGCAGCAGCACCTCTTCCATACTGGCGAAGTCGTCTGGGCCTGTGACACTGCGGATATTAAAACGCCGGTAAAATTTCTTGCTGGGGACTCCCTGTTCAAAAACCACCATACTGCCAACTGCTGCAGTGCCCTGGGTGTTAGAAATGTCATAACACTCAATCCTGTTTGGGGGGACAGATAAATTTAATGCGGACTGCAGTTCAGCCAGGGCTTCGGTTTGGCGGTGTTTCTCCGTTTGCCAGCGTGCCTGCAGAGCTTTGAGCGTATCTGCCGCATTCTCAGCAGCGAGCTGGATCAGGTCTCGCTGCTGCCCTTCATGCGGGATCAGAATTTCGACAGACTCACCAGTGCGGCGAGAGCCCAACCACTGCTTTATGATGTGGGCTTCTTCGATCTCGTGGGGTAGGAGCACTTGCGGCGGCACCATAGAAGCCTGGTCATAGAATTGCTTGATAAATCCGGACATCACATTTGCATCTTCTGCACCTTCTGTCCCCTGCAGGAGGAAATATTCACGCCCGATCAGCTTGCCGCTGCGGATAAAAAAGACCTGCACACAAGCTTCGCCATTGGATCGGGCCATAGCAATCACATCAGAATCTATGTAATCAGACGATACGACCTTCTGTTTTTCTACGACCCTTTCGATGGCGTTGACCTGGTCGCGCAAGGCAGCCGCGCGTTCAAATTGGAGCTGGTCAGATGCCACTCGCATTTCTTCCTGCATGCGGGAAACGATAGGTTCAGTGCGACCGGAAAGAAATTGACATAGATCATCGATCACCTGACGGTAATCATCTTTATTGATGGCGCCAATACACGGTGCGCTGCAGAGCTTGATGTCATAGTACAGGCAAGCTCGTTGATCTTCTCCAGTGATTTCCCGGTCACAGGTCAGGTAAGGGAAGATGTGCCGCAGGACATCGAGTGTCTGGTGGACTGCCCAGACGCTGGTATACGGTCCGAAGTAGCGTGAACCATCGTTCAGCATGTATCTGGTGATGGTCAATTTGGGAAAAGGATCTGCCCAATTAACCTTGATGTATGGATACCTTTTATCATCTTTGAGTCGCACGTTGTAATGCGGACGGTGTTTCTTGATTAAATTCATCTCTAAGATCAAGGCTTCAAGTTCAGAACCAACCACGATCCAGTCGATATCCGCGATGTGCCTCACCATCTGGCGTGTTTTATTATTCTGCATGGCGCTGTCATGGAAATAGGAACGCAGACGGCTGCGCAGATTCACCGCTTTTCCGACGTAAATCACTTTGCCATCCGCATCCTTCATTAAATAACATCCGGTTTTGGTTGGCGCTGAATCGAGGATCGCTTTAAGATGATCGTTAGTTTCCATAGCGTGGGTTTATTTTAACACGCGTGAAATGTAATATGCAAAACGAAATGAAATCCCAGTAAGGGTATAATTTAATAATGTTTATCTCTAAGGAAATCCAATTGGGAAAGCTGCTGAGGAAAAGAGGTCTCACAATTGCAGTTGCTGAGTCATTCACGGGGGGATTGATCGGGCATGTGATCACGAACGCCCCCGGATCATCTGTATACTTTCAAGGTGGGGTGATTGCCTATGCAAATGAGGTCAAGATGGATATTTTGGGGGTTTCAGAGCAGACCCTGATTAAATACGGTGCAGTGAGCCGGGAAACTGTCTTGGAGATGGCGAGAGGTGTAAGAGCTGCACTCAACACGGATATCGGTATCTCGTCCAGCGGGATTGCGGGACCTGACGGCGGCAGCGCAGAAAAACCTGTTGGTATGGCCTGGATTGGACTGAGCTTTTTACAATCGGAAGCTGCTGAACAGTTTGTTTATTCGGGTGATCGATTACAAATAAAAGAGCAAGCCACCCAGGCTGCTATACAGCGGGTTATAGATTTCCTTGCGGAGTGACCGCATGCTGAACCGCGAAGGGCAATTAGAATGCGAGGACCTTTGGCGGGCAGTATCTGATTAAGACCCGATTCCCCTTCATATCCCTAAATTATGTGATTTTCCTAATTTTGTTTGAAAAATTGAAGTATAGGATACAATAATTTTTCGGTACCTGAGCGATGCGCAAATTATTCACTTTTTTCCTGGCATTAAGCTTTGTTTTGCCTGTATTAATGTTCCAACCTGCCCGCAGCTCTGCGCAGGCTGGTGATGCATGGCAATTGATAGCTGAAGTCAATGCACTCAGAGCAGCTTACGGCTTACCCCCGTATGAAGTGAATAATGCGCTGATGTCTGCTGCCCAGGGGCACAGCAATTACCAAGCCCAAATTGGAACCTGGACGCACACTGGACCGGGAGGATCTCGACCACATGATCGAGCGGTAGCAGCTGGCTATGGTGGCGGTGCCCAGGTGTTTGTGTCTGAAAACGTTGCTTTGGGTATAAATCTCAGTACCAGCAGGGTAGTGAACGAGATGTGGCAAGATGCGATTCATCTCGAGACGATGATTTCCTCTCGCTATACACAGATTGGTGCTGGGGTGGGTCATGCAGGTGACTGGGTATACTATACGATTGACGTTGGCTATATCGCTGGTTCTGCAGGGAGCGGTACGAATCCTGATGATCCTCCCCCACCAAGTGAAACAGATGATAATTCGACTCCAGCGCCGACTGTGATCCCTGTCGAGCCGATATCCATTGCAATACCAGGTGCTGATGGGTCAATCCAGCACGTTGTGCAGTGGGGTCAATTCTTAGAGAATATTGCCACCGCTTATGGAATGGAATTAATCGACCTGCTGGCACTGAATGGACTCTCAGACCAGGCGATCATTTATCCAGGAGATAAGCTGCTCATCCAAGCTGGTTCAACCCCTCCGCCTGACGATATTCGGTTGGGTG
>JALHTN010000082.1 GCA_022865865.1 Anaerolineales bacterium | reverse complement strand
GGTTATTATGCTCGCCAGAAACCGCGGCGTACCGGGCGTATATCCTCGGAAGTGATGAAAGCCTCCGGGTCCACGACGTTGACCATTAAACGAATCCGCTGAGTATCCTTGCGGAGAACGCTGCAGTTCAACATGGAGACCATACCATCTTTTCCTCGTGCTGGCACCTCAGTGACTGCATATCCTTCCACCCTTAATTTTTCAGCGATACCTGATCCATGTCCTGAACTGATGACGCGCATGTGAACATGACCAATGGCTATTCGCTTCTCGATCGCCATCCCTACCACGACTCCGGTGGCAAAACCTGCGGCGTAACCGATAATGTTTAATGGGTTGGTGAGATCTCTCAGAACGGAAGTGATGGCGATCACATATACCAATGCCTGGATAAAACCCAGAATCCAGGCGATTGGTTTGCGTCCCCGCATCACGAATAAGACCCGCAGTGTATCCAGGGTCATATCGGTGACGCGTAAGCCGAAAATCAGCCCAGCGCTGAGCCAGACTTGGGGAGATAAGAGTATATCCATAGTGAACTCAATTTTTTATATCGGAAGTGATTTGTTTGTTATCGAGAGCTTCAACGTAGAGCTGTTCCACGTATTCTTTTACCATTCTGCGCACACTGAACTGAGGGGCAAGGGTGCGGATGGTTTCTTTTACCATATCTATCCATTCGCCAGGTAATCCATCCGATGTGCGTTTATTATAATAGAGTGGGATGATCTGGTTCTCGAGGATTTCATACAGGCTGATTGCATCCTCTTCATCCTGCTGGTTGGGATTATCGTAGTCTACATCACCACCAATCGCCCAACCATTTTTTCCATTATATCCTTCACGCCACCAACCATCCAGGACAGAAAAATTCAAAACACCGTTCATGGCAGCTTTCATACCAGACGTACCCGAAGCTTCGTGTGGTCTCCTGGGTGTATTCAGCCAAACATCAACTCCCTGGACAAGATAGCGAGCCAGGTTCATATCATAATCTTCCAAGAATACCAGCCGCCCCCCATTCTCTGCCTTTTTCACGGTTCGGTAGACTTCTTGGATTAACATCTTCCCAGCTTCATCAGCAGGGTGGGATTTACCAGCGAATATTATCTGGACTGGCATATTAGGACGGTTGATGATGTCTAATAATCTTCCCATGTCCCTTAAGATTAAATTCGCCCTTTTATAAGTGGCAAACCGGCGTGCAAATCCGATAGTCAAAGCATATGGATCAAGCAGGACACCAGAGGCAACAACCTGAACTGGATGGATACCGCTGTTCAGCCATTGGTCCCGGGCATGTTCCCGCATGTAATAGACTAATTTCCGTTTCAGGTGGCGGCGCACTTGCCATAATTCGGCATCAGGGATCTTTTCCACAGCATCCCAAACCTGGCTCTTGTCAATAGAATCCATCCAATTCTCATCCATGTATTCATCCAGCAGAATTCGCAATCGGCGCGCGAGCCAGGATCCAGTGTGGACTCCATTCGTGATATGAGTGATGGGGACATCATCGACATGTTTATCTGGCCAGAGATGGTGCCACATATCCCGAGCGACCTGTCCATGTAATTCAGATACGCCGTTCCTGTATTGTGACAACTCAATCGCAAGAACAGGCATACTGAAGGTGTTTCCCCAAGGATTTGGATTGCGACCTAAGTTGAAAAACTGCTCTCGATCCAATTCCAACTCGGGAAAAAAATTGGAAAAGTACTTATCAATTAACCATTCGGGAAATTCATCATTTCCAGCAGCGACCGGAGTGTGGGTCGTGAAAATACTGGAAGCAGATATCTGTTCTTTCGCTTCATCAAATGAATGTCCTGATGCGATAATCTCTCTGGCACGCTCTAGATTTAGAAACGCAGAATGTCCTTCATTGAGATGCCATACGCTGGGGTTGTAACCCAGGCCGCGCAGGGCACGCACTCCCCCGATACCGAGGATGATCTCTTGCGAAATGCGTGATTCTACATCACTGGTGTATAGACGGGCTGTTAATTCGCGATCGCTGACTGAATTTCCTTCTACGTCGCTATCCAGCAAATAGAGCTTTACCCGGCCAACATTGATCACCCACAAGCGGGCTCTAACCTCTCTTCCCGGTAGCTCCACGGAAATCGTCAGGGGGTCACCAGATTTTGATACGATGGGTAAGGTGGGCAGCTCGGAAAATTTCAAGCGGATATAATGAGCCTCTTGCCAGCCATCTTCTGTAATGCGCTGGGAGAAATATCCGTGAGTGTACAAGAAACCAACAGCTACCATCGGTAAACCAAGATCACTGGCCCCCTTCAGATGATCTCCGGATAGAATCCCGAGCCCACCAGCATAAATCGGTAAGGTCTCATGGAGACCGAACTCTGTTGAGAAGTAAGCAATGGGGCGGTGGTTGAACTCTGGGTGGTTTCGTGAGCACCATGTATCTTCCGTGTTCAGGTATTGATCGAATTCATCAAATATCCGATCATAATGGTCAAGATAATAATGATTTTGGGTTACCGCATTCAGCTGAGCCCGTTGAACCATGCTCAAGAAACGGATCGGGTTATGGTTTGTTCGCTCCCATAAATCTCGATCGATCACGAAGAATAGCCGCTGTGCATCCGGATTCCACGTCCACCATAAGTTATATGCCAAATCCCCAAGGCGGTTTATGCGGCGTGGTATACGGAATTTATTAGGAATTTCCGCCTCATAAATTTCCATCATTTTCCCATCCTTCTTCCAACAAGAAGCCGCAACCAGAGAGATAATTGGCGATGAAACGGTATTTCATCTGCCGGAAAGTGGTTGCGACCCATTTATTATTCTGCAAACGAACAGAGTTAATCTTACCACTTTTCTATTAATAACGAATGAGGATCTTTACAATTCTACTCTCAAGAAGCGATGCCTTGCGCCATTTTGGTGAGGGGTTTACAATCAGTAATATTTTTCAAAAGTCTGGAATTCTAAAG
>JALHTN010000611.1 GCA_022865865.1 Anaerolineales bacterium | reverse complement strand
TATCGGTTTTCCCACTCACAACTTCCCGAGGCGATTGGTGAATGATCCTTGCCGATCAGCACTGCTTTGATGCGCGTCGAGCCTAACTCGATACCAAGAGCGGTCTGTCCGTCCTTAATTACTTTTTGGATATCGTTTCGATTCATGTTCATCACCGATGATTCGAGGTGTTATTCCTTAATTATTTCTTTAGAGATGGAAGATTCCACCTGGGCAGCATGATTCTTCCAAAGCTTGACCCAGGTGTGGGAATTATCATGCCATTCAGGCAAAAAGCATAATGGCGTTCCGTCGGCTTTGGTGGGTAGCATCGTGCAGGCTGTGAAGTCGATGCCAACGCGAATCACATCTGAAGGTGCAATTCCGCTCTCCTGTAAAACGGCTGGGATCGTGTTCTTGAAGACCTCGATATAGTCGTTGGGGTCTTGCAGTGCCCAGTCTGATTCTAAATGGATCTCGGTACCTGGTAGGTTATCATCAATCACACCATTCGCATAATCGTGCACGGCGGTAGCTATTTCCGTACCGTTGGCAACATCCACAATCACAGCTCGCCCGGAGAGTGTGCCAAAATCAACACAAATTGCAAATTTTTTTTCACCAATTTTAGCCTCCTCTTTGCCCAGATTACCTCTAAAGATTTTATTTTCGAATTGAACTATTTCTAACGATCAATCTAGGCTTAGCCCAGATGACATCTGCTTTATATATTTGGCCTTCTTGACGAGAGCGAATCATATTGCCCATCTGTTCAACAGCCATTTCGCCGAGGGATAATGCGTTTTGATGGATGGTGGTTAATGAAGGGTAAAAATATGCAGCTTCTGGAATGTCATCAAATCCAACCACGCCCAAGTTCTGCGGTACTTGGATGCCCAGATTGCGGGCGGCTTTAAGAGCCCCGAGCGCCATCTGGTCATTGCTTGCAAAGACCGCATCCAGCTCTGGAGCCTTGGTAAATAAATTGTGCAGCCCTACTTCTCCACTAGCGGCGCTCCAATCGCCGTTGACGATGAATCGTGTCGAGCTGTCAAGTCCTACTTCTGTTATTACTTCCCGCCAACCCAATTCACGTTCCTGTGCTTCCCACCAATCTGGAGGACCAGTGATGATCCCAATATGGTCATATCCCTGCTCGAGTAAGTGTTGGGTGGCTAATTTTCCTCCTCTCCGGTTGTCCATGGCGACCACGGACTCATGCTGCGTTTTACACTTGTTCAAGTAGACCACCGGGATGGAAATCTCGCTAAATCTCACCGAGAGCTCCCCGACTAATCTATCGTTTCCGGGTACTGCCCAAATGATGCCATCAACTTGTCTGGAAAGCAGTTTGTTTAGGATGCCATCAATTTTGGCAGCATCAAAATCATCTAGCAGGCTCAATATAAGAGAAAAGCCCAATTCATTGGACTTTTGTTCAATACCTTGCAATACATTTGAAGGACCAAAGTAGCTCAGCCCGAAGCCAACCACGCCAAAGGTGTTGGTGCGGCCGCGGCTTAAGCTTCTGGCGATCACATTCGGAGAATATCCTAATTCTGAAATGACCTGCTGAACCCGGGATCTGGTATCTGGGGAGACATCAGGACGGGAATTAATCACACGCGAGACCGTTTGTGTTGATACCCCCGCAGCTTGTGCAACGTCTTTAATGGTAATTTGTTGGGCCATGATTAAGATTGCTGCCAAATTACGTTAGCGTTCCCGTTATCGGTAACATTTACACTTCACAGTTTAGCATGAGATTTTTCCCCTGTCAACTTTTATTAATTTCCCATTAATCTTCGTCTTAAGTAGAGCAGAAATTCATCCGCGAGTACCAATCATTTGTGAGGCAATGCTGGTCGATGCGAGGTGGGTTTTCGCTTGATACAACACAACCTTCATAATTAGGCGCTAGGTTGTGATACCATTCACCCCGCTAACGATTAGTCAACTGAGCAAAATTATGCAAAAGGAGATTCGAGAATATGTCAGCTCTCAAAGGGGTGATTTGGGATATGGATGGTGTCCTCGTAGATACCGGTGAAGTTCATTTCCAATCCTGGATGGACACCTTACCCAATTTTGAAATCCCTTTTACACGAGAGATTTTCAATAACACATTTGGGATGAATAATGAAGGTATCCTGAAACTACTAAGGGGAGAAGATTTTGATCCAAAAATCATGGCGGATATCAGTGAACGTAAAGAAGCCAGTTTTCGCCGGGCGATCCATGGACGGTTGAAGACCATGCCTGGCGTCCTGACCCTGCTCGAGGCGATCAGGGATGAAAATATCCCTCAGGCGATTGGATCGTCTGCTCCTCAGAAGAATATTGATGCAGTTGTTGAGGAATTGGGACTGAACAACTACTTTAAATCGTTGATATCAGCTGCAGAGATGCCTGGTAAACCCAATCCAGCAGTCTTCTTAACCGCAGCACAGAAAATAAACGCTCCAGCGGCTCAATGCGTCGTGATCGAAGATGCAATCACGGGGGTAGAAGCCGCACGACAGGCGGGGATGAAATGCATCGCGGTCACGACAACCAACACTGCCAGCAGTTTACAGGCTGCGCATATGGTCGTTGACCAGCTCGATGAGTTATCGGTTGGTGATTTGATTTCATTATTTAATGTATCTTCGGATTCATAACCAGTTCATAGGGAAAGCTTCATCCACAAGGGTCACAATTTCGTAATCGTTGATTGGGACTAGAGCGGTCTTATCTGCATTCCTTATTGATGTTTGCCGCATCCGGAAATCTATTTCCTCAGAGCCTAGATATGATTGAATACAATTAATTTTCACGCAAATGTGGGGAAATGGGTATTTGCTGACGTAGGTTCCTCATTATCTATGGCTTGAGTGACACAGGTTATTAATAGGTATATATGTTCACTCCAAGTGAACATAGGGGGTACATTTACAACTGAATAAAGCGTTCTCTGATGTCGATGTCCCGTGGGCATCGGTCGGGCATCGGAGAGTGGGGTGTAGGTACTCGTGTCCCTGTGAATTGGAGCGCTAAGCATTGCAATCAAAAATATAAAAACCTGCGATTTAATCTCTCGCAGGTTTGGTAGAGCGGGTGGGGGTCGAACCCACACGGTATTACTACCGGGGGATTTTAAGTCCTCGTAGTCGACGTCCACTGTTTATATGTAGTGGTACTGTGTCTATGCAGTCCCATATATGGTGACAATTTTGTCCACTGTGTCTATTATTTCCATGGTGTGGTACTCAATCTGCATACAAACTGCACACAACATGAAGAAGGAAAGGCGACCTGCATCCCTGTCTTTGAGATTTTCATCCATACCCTAACTTTGGGTTTGTATGGGTTGATAATACACCCGTCAGATTCTTTTCTCCATACGTCGTGAGTTATCATTTGCCTTAAACAGAGAAGTATCTTATATGATTAAGAACTGTTCTGCTTTGAAGTGACAGCTGGGAATATGCACCCAGTACATATGGTGATTAAGTTTCCAATTGGTCCCATATCTGGATAAGGAGGGGGATTACTCCCACAAATAGGCACCCCCGGTGTGATTCGAATGCACACCCTACTGATTCGAAGGGGCCGATGGACTCGTCCACCCCGTACATATGGTGGTATTACGTCCATCTAGTCCCATATTTGGGGGTAGTTTTGTCCACTGTGTCCATATTTTCCATGTTTTGGTACCTGGATTGCACCGGGGTTGCACCGGAACATGAAGGGGGAGAGGCAACACTGCTTCCCTGTCCTGGGTGAATTCAAATAAAATCATCCAATAGTAAGGAATTAATGCATTATCGAAAATACCGGGAAAGGTGAGATAAGTGATGCAGGTCTTCACAAGTGATCGTAAAACAATCGGAATGCGTTAAATCAAAAATGCCCCGGTTCATCCGGGGCAAAGATAGAAAAGTATATTACCACTGAAGGTAATCCTTCAGTTTATCGAGAATTTAGCAGGGTCATTTGTAGGATTGTATTATTTATTGATACCCAACTTTATACATTCGGGGGATTGATTGTTAACCTGTCGTAGAGTCCTTCAGTTTGCTCTATCATCTTCTCCAGGGAAAATTTGTCTTTAAGCCTCAGATTTCCACATTGGCCCATTTCGGATGATTTCTTTGCATCTGCCAATAACTTAATCACTGAATTCGCCCAGGATTTTACATCGTTATTAGGGACAA
This sequence comes from Anaerolineales bacterium, assembly GCA_022865865.1. Next base: position 564 of record JALHTN010000611.1, on the reverse strand, counting down.
GATAACCTGAAACCCCTTGTTCCACAATCTCATGACAACCATTTACTGCAGTTGCCACAACTGGACGAGACCAAGCCATCGCCTCCAATAATACATATGGCAAACCCTCCCACCGAGAAGTCAGGGTGATGACATCAGCAATAGCAATTAATTCAGATGCATTCTCCTGCCATCCCAAGCATTGGACATTCTTATTAATATCGAGTTCTTGAATAAAATCCTCCACATCCTCCTTCAGTGGGCCATCTCCAATCAGCAGGAATTGGACATCCGGAATTTCTTTAATCACAAGTGAGGCTCCCTTAAGGAAGTTCAGGGGATTTTTTTGGTAACTTAATCTGCCTACCTGCATCACTAATGGTTGAAACTCATCCAAATCAATCATTTGTCTCATCGCCACAATGTCAGGTGGCGTTTTAATCAAATCAATATCGATACCATTGTTTATCGTTATCACTTTTGACGATGGAATACCCCATTGAATGATTCGTGATCGATCAATCTCGGATACAGAGACGATCATGTCTGTTATGTAGCTGAGGATCCTCTCTATAGAGCGATATA
>JALHTN010000610.1 GCA_022865865.1 Anaerolineales bacterium | reverse complement strand
GTATGTTCTCAGCGCACGACGGGTGATCTGAGCAAATGGAGCATAGGGTGCATTGCCTTCTGCCTGGCACTCCCCCACAAGCACCTGCCCACCGGATACTTCGGCTTGCGTGGCAATCTCTCGCATCAGGCGCGTCTTACCAATCCCCGGTTCACCGCTGATCAGCAGCAGCTGTCCTTCCCCACTTACTGCGTTTTGCCACAGCTGCCTGGCCTGGTGCAGTTCTCGCTGCCGCCCAACCATGCGCCCGCGTACGATGCGGTCCAGCAAGGAAAATTCCTCAACCTGAGCGATTTCTACCTCCCCAATTTCGGGTGCTTCCAGGATTTTGAGCACCTCCCCCGCTGAGACAGGTCGATCACGCGGGTCTTTACTCATCAGGCTCAGGATTAATTCATTCAATGCCGGGGAAATCTGCTCCACCTTCGCCCGCGGCGGCACCACCGGTGCATGCAGGTGCTGCGAGATGATCGCGATCGGGTCTTGATCGACAAATGGCAGCTCCCCGGTGGTAAGCTCATACATCATCACCCCCAGGGAATATAAATCCGTGCGTGGGTCGATCTCTTGTCCCAAGGCTTGCTCCGGCGCCAGGTAAAATACCGTCCCCGCAACAGTCCCATCCATCGTATAGCGTGAAGCGATCGACCTCGCCAGACCAAAATCCATCAGCTTGGCCGTGCCATCCCTGGTGAGGACCACGTTTTCCGGCTTGAGGTCGCGATGGATGATCCCCTGCTCGTGGGCGTGTTCTAACCCCGCGCACACCTGGCGCATGACCGCCAACGTTTCTTCGAGGGTCTCCGGGCTTTCTTCATGCAGCGACTTTCCTTCCACATATTCCATCACAATGAAAGGAAAAGCCTGCTCAAAGCCTGTCGAAGAATCTTCTTCACCTACATCGTAAATTGTGACGATATTGGGATGATTAAGCTTCGCTGCTGTTTGCGCTTCGCTGATCAGCTTCCCCCTGCCTTCTGTTCCCAACCCGCTCTTGGACAGCACTTTGATCGCTACCCGGCGCTCAAGTGCTGTGTCATATCCAAGATAAACTGTACCCATCCCCCCTTGACCAATTTCCCTATCGATCCGGTAACGGTTTGCGAGGATATTCCCGATCACATCATATTCTCAGAAATGGTCTATGCATTTGAAATCAATCCGTCTAATTTTGTGTTGGAATCAGCACGTCTAATTCTTGATTATACAACTTTCCACATAATTTCCATGAGCAAGAACCGAATAAGGCTGCGAGCATAAATGGATGTGAAAGTAGGATTCATACGATTACCCATACTTTCACTCGTATTTGGAGCATTGAGTGTTTTCCACCATTTTTTCTTGGAATTGGACACGGCTATTAAATTTCAATCACAACACTAATTGGTAGCGAGTACTTCATTCCGAACGAAAAATCCTCAAGGAACCTGCGTCCATTCCGGAGCTTCTTTGCGTGGTGGCACTTTCCCGTAGAAAAGATCATCCATCCACAATGCCCCCCGGCGCACAAAACCGGAGCGTTTGATTCCCCAACGCAGGGAGTTGTGAGGGGGCGAATCAGGATGCGAATAAGGGCAGACTGTCATGCAGATACCGCAATCTGTACCGATCACGTTCCAGTACAGGAAACAGCTCTCGGGATTGATACGCCAGCGAAGAGCCCCATCCACCTCCTGGCGATCT
>JALHTN010000609.1 GCA_022865865.1 Anaerolineales bacterium | reverse complement strand
CTCGAGCCGCAGCATCCATAGGCTCGAGCGCATCATGATCCTGGATAAAATCTCCCAGCTGGCTGCTATCCTCAGTCCCAACTGGACTTTCCAGGGACATGGGTTCTTCTGAAGCGCGCATAATTTTACTGACCTTATTCGCAGCCCTCATCCAGCGCCGGCGTACATCAATTGGGATTTGAGTCCCATCTTCACGCGCTTGCATGATGATCTCAACATCTGGCGGATCCATGAAATCCGCTTCCAGGGCTAACTCATCACTATTCGGATCCCGACCCAGCACTTGAACTAGCTTGCGTTGGGCCCGCATCAACCGGTTGATCGATTCAAATACATGCACAGGAATTCGAATCGTGCGCGCCTGATCTGCGATCGAACGACTGATGGATTGGCGAATCCACCAGGTGGCGTAAGTGCTGAATTTATAGCCTCGGGTGGGATCGAATTTTGTGACCGCTCTCAGTAAACCGATATTACCTTCCTGGATTAGATCCAGAAAAGTACTTCCCCGCCCAATATACTTTTTTGCCACGCTGACCACCAACCGTAAATTTGCCTTGATAATCGCGTTGTGGGAATCTTGTGCTCTATAACGTGCATCCTCGATTTCATCTTGCAAGATCTCATCATCAGGAAGATGCCCAAAGAAAGTTTTATTGGTGGGTAATTTTTCGCGATTCGCCAGATGAGCATCCAAATAATCAGCAAGCGGATCTGGCAAGAGGTAAAGACAAACAAATACTGTCAATGCATTGCGAGCGACTCCATCCCATAGTGCATCTTTGCCCCATAAGCCATTATCCAAATATGCGTGCAGGTAGGATGGTGTTTCCGAAGCCCAGGTTTGGCGCAGCATTTGAGCTTCCCTCAAAATCAATCTCAAATCTGGAACCTCAAATCCCAAGCGCAGGGTATCTTCCACTACCCGCTTCCATGAGGTCAACAATTCCTCATAAAGTGCTTTGTAAATTCCCTGGGGAAGCGAGTCATTCCTGCGGATCAGAGGGTGCTGGCGAGTGAGCGATTCAACACGGCGAGAGGCTTCAATTTGAGTAGCCAGCCAAAATTCCTGATCAGGAATGAGCAGATCAATGCCGCCAATCTCCCTCAAGTAAAGGCGAACAGGATCATCACTTAATTCACCCGCCATGCTCGGGTCTGCTAATATATCGGCCGGTTTTTCCTTTTTGAGGTCACCCAGTTCCTTTTCTTCACTTAATATGGCAACCTCATCCGGTTCTCCCTGAGCATCCAAATCTGATTCAGTGAGTGCTTCTTGGGCCTGCTTAATGGAAAAGGTAGCCTCCACAATATCTTGCGCATCCTGCGCCAGGTCCCCCTTTTCACCAGATACCTCTTCTTTAATATCTTGCAATTTATTCCGAGCCAAGAAGCGCCTCCATTCCTTACTGAATCATATGACTCGTGTAGAACCCTAACGCCTGATCAAGCCTGCTGCGAGCAGCAATATATTGCATCATTGTCTTTTGTATTTCGGCAACACTTGGGTCTTCAACCAGCTGGGCTTCCTGCATTAGAAACTGAACATGCTCAATCTCCTGGTGTAATCGGCGCTGGCGAAGAACTAGCAGCGTGCGTACCAAATCTTCTAAGACTTTATCTTCGTTCGGATCTAACTGATCGGTTTTTGCTAATAGGCGGTCCACCAAATCCATGAGCGGTAAAGACAATCTGTTTTGAACGAACAATTGAGGTTCTGAGCGATCTTGTTTCAACGACTCATCAACCAGCTGCAGCAAGGCTTGATGGTCCCCAGATCGGAAATCATCAACTGCTAGCCGGTTAAGACCATTCTCCTGCAGGGCGCGATCCACCCGGTAAACCAGGTCCGGACGGCGAAGCAGAACACTCAAGATATGTTCTTCCAATAATTCTGGTGGCGCATGGATTGCAAGTTCGCCTGTCACTGATCCTTCGACTTGGGAAGTGGTGGATCCGTGCCTCAAATTCGGGCGACGTCTTCTGGTGGGAGGTTTGGAGAATTCGGTAAAGGCGCGTTCGTCGACCATAAGCAATCGGGCTAATCGCTGGCGATAAGCCTCCCGCTCTACGGCATCAGGTACGTCCTCTATTAAAGGTAAAACCTGGTTGGCGATATTTGACTTCACCTTGGCATCCTCCAAATCTTGTTCCTTTGCCAAGGATTCCATAACATGCACCACGATCGGACGCGCCTCCGCCACAATATTCTGCCAATGAGCCGCGTCCTGAAATACAACTTCATCTGGATCAAGGCCGTCAGGTAGAGTGGTTACCCTGATATCCGCCTTCAAGCGCGCTTCACTGCCCAATAAACCACGGGCGTCAAATACCGGGTCAGGTTCGCGGTCTAATGCTTGCCGGGCAACCTCCAGCCCCCGTAACGTGGCCTTATCCCCCGCCGCATCCGCATCCAAGGCCAACACGATGCGTCTGGAAAAGCGCTTCAGCATGCGCAGTTGATACTCGCTCAAGGCGGTTCCCATGGGTGATACTGCGTTTGTAAAACCCTCCTGGTGCAGGGCAATCACATCCAGATAGCCTTCAACGATCACGGACTGGTCTTGGGTTCGAATTTCTTTTTTTGCCCGATCAAGTCCGTAAAGGATGTGCCCTTTATCGAAAATTGCAGTTTGTGGAGAATTCAGAAATTTAGGCACATCTTCGGGATTTACAATCCGAGCTCCAAAACCTGCCATCCGTCCTCGCTCATCCCGGATCGGAAACATGATCCGGTGACGGAAACGATCATAAATGGCTGCCGGCTCTGAATCACCAGCCGCCTCCCGCTGAGTAACCAAACCACAGGCGATCAAATCAACCTGGTCATATCCCCTGGAAGTAAAGTGTTTGAGACCCGCATCCCAAGAATTGGGTGCATAACCCAGACCAAAAGTTTCAATCGTTGCCTCGCTCAAACTGCGTTTCCTGTGCAGGTATTCCAGGACAGGTTTCCCAGCCGGTGTATTCAGCAAATTGTGACGAAAGAATGTAATGGCATCTTCGAGCAAGTTTCTCAGGTGATCATGTTCATCAATTGATTCTTGCTCACCTGGGGTCAATGGTTTAAGTTCGACACCCGCCCGTTCAGCCAGATTGGCTAATGCTTCGCTGAAATCCCAGCCTTCTTTCTTCATCACGAAGCCGTAAATATCCCCACCTTCGTTGCACTGACCAAAACAACGCCAGGAACCTGTCTCGGGGAATACAACAAACGCCGGAGTGCGGGTATTACTGTGGAAGGGGCAGAAACCTGTATAGTTCTTCCCCGTGCGGCGCAGTTGCACGGTCTCCGAAATCAGGTCAACGATATCGATCCGATTTTTAATCTCATCAATCGTGGACATTTGCAGCCTGAACTTTGCCTTCAGCAGCGCTAATTATTAAACACCCCAGGAAGATAATTGGTTGCGCATGACACACCTAATAGACAAAACTGGTGGTAAACGGGGCTAAATTATACCAGTTGTGTCTTTTTGCGCAGTCCTCATTGGATTGTTTTTCTGCATGTTTAGCAGAAAAAAGCCTGATCTTACAGGATTGAAAGCAATTATAATATTTTCATGCCACCAAATGCTTATGACGAAACCTATATTTCCGTAGATGTTGAAACCGCGGGACCAAATCCTGGCCAGTATTCATTACTCTCCATCGGTGCTTGTTCAATATTGCACCCAGAGAAAAATTTTTATATTGAACTTCAGCCAGTAAATGATGAGATGCTGCCTGAATCTTACGCAATTCATAATCTTTCACTCAATCAATTAAGATCTAACGGGGTCTCCCCACCTGAAGCCATGGCTCGTTTCGAATCCTGGTTGGATGGGGTTGTTCCATCAGGACAGCAGCCTGTATTCGTCGCCTTCAATGCTCCCTTTGATTGGATGTTCGTGAGCGATTACTTTCATCGCTACCTGGGACGAAATCCTTTTGGGCATGCTGCACTCGACATGAAGGCTTTTTATATGGGCTTGCACGGTTCATCCTGGAAGAACACCGCCATGAGCAACGTGGCAGTTTATTACCTGGGAGGGAAAAAGATTAGCCATAATGCCCTTGAGGACGCCTGCGATCAAGCAGAGATTTTTTCCCGTATGTACCACCAGGCCAAAAATGTCAAATAGTGTAACAAAAGGGTTCCTGAAACGGTTTACCTAAGGCATAAACAATCCCTGGCTCGCAGATTAATTCACCAGACCCAGCTGCGGGTTCGACCACCAAGGCATACTAAAAACATCCAAACCTCAAATTATTACCACGATACCTACCAATAATGAAGGAGAACCCAACTATGGAAGACAAGCCATCATCCAGTGCTTCGATGGAATTGAAACTGATCATTGAGTCAGCCAAAAAGCTCGGTGTAGAAATCAGCGAGGCTGAGGCCTTACAGTGGCTTTCTGCAATGGCAGCAGATTCTGATACGGAAATATCGATGGACCTCGAGACAGGTGTTTTCGGACACAAAGTCGTAATGTTGGATTTTAACCCCAGCGATCTGGCGCGTTTTCGGGAAATTGGGCGCTTGGTCGAATTCAAAGACCAGCCAGGAGTCGTGGAAACCGCGCTGGCCCTTTCCGGATCTTCGGCCCAATCGAAGATCCAAACCTACCCAGGAGATTGTGATTATTTCGAACGCGTCAATATCATTGCAGACACACGCCAGGAGGCATGCCAAATTTTAGCCAAGATCATGCGTGAAAAGGCACTCGAAACCATGAAAGGTCCCAACTACCAACTGATCGAAGTGAAATTTGGTTCTTACCCCCACAATATGGTCAAAGGTGAAATCGTGATCAAGAAAGGGGCACCGATCTCATGGACCGCGTCAGACATCCAGGCCGGGGTAATCGAAGGCTTTCGCCCGGAAGGTACTCGAGCAACTATCCTGTGGGATGAGGCCGCGGCTGACCCGGGATGGTGCAAGCTGGATTGGGTGATCGCCGACCCAGCCCGGGGTAAGCTGGCGAATGCCAGCAATATGCTCGATGTCACCTGGGAAGCCCCGGATGGCAGCATCACCCCGCTCGACAATTACCTGGACGGCTATTTCCAGGAAGTTTATTTGGACGCCCAGTCGGTGCCCATCTTTTCTAAGCTGATGAAACATGTTTCTCCTGACGCGATGGATGATTACGTCATCCAACTCGAAAAAGAAGTAAACAAGTACTTGACCAAAGATATCAATTACGGCAAAGCTGCCAAGCGCATGTACAACGTTTTCCGGTTAACGGGTCGCTATGAAGAAGCTGCCTATCTGCGTGAGTTGTTCGATGAACCAACCACCATGCTCTACCAGGTTTGGTCGCTGATCCGGACGATTGATGATAGTTTCGGACCTGGCTCTACCCTCTCTCTGGACAATGTGCTGGCCCAGGCTGACCAGTTGATCATGTCAGTGATCGATGCACTGGAAGGGGACCAGGAAACAGAGATCGTCCGCCATTTGTTAAACCTGCGTGACAGCCTGACCCGCCAGGAGTCAAATGAACTGCTGTCTTCAGAAGCAGAAGCTGCCCGGGAAATCGTGATTAATCTCGTCAATAATTTCTTTTACAAAAACTTGACTTCTATACCGACCATCAAAGCCTACATGGATGATTTCCATGAAAAACCCGCCAATTAGGAATGGCGGGTTCGGAATAGCTGCTTTTCGGTATTTCAATTGACGCTGATTAGAATCCTTCCAGCTTCGACATATTGACCACGCCATCTGCCAGGGCAGAGATGCGCTGCAGGAGCCCTAGACGGTTTTCACGCACCCGATCCTCCTCTACCATCACCAGCACCTGGTCAAAGAATTGGTCGATATGAGACATCAGGGGAGTAAAAGCATTTAGGAAATCATCAACTGAGCCGGGAGTGCGCGCCTCATTTTCAGCCACAAAAAGGGCTTTAAAAAGAGCAGTTTCAGCATTTTCCTCAAAGATGCCTTCATCTACTGGGTAAATTTGATCCAGGTCGCGGGTGATGCGCACGCAGCGCGCATAAGCTGGAAGAATCGTATCCCAATCAGATCGTTTCACCCAGGCGCTCATAACAGTCACTGCCTTCGAGGCGCGGTTGGGGTTATAACCTTGTGCAGAAAGGACAGCATCGATCACATCAAACGGCTCTCCAAGTTCGAGCAGCAGGTTGCGCTGACGCTCAATAATAAAATTAATGCAGCTTTCCAGGTCTTCAGGACTCATATCATGGGGTAAACGTTTGGCCGCAGCCTGCAGTGCTGCCCGCAGATCAAAATCCAAGCTCCAATCCATCAAATTGCCAACCACACCCAGGGCGGCCCGGCGTTGCCCAAAAGGATCTTTAGTGCCGGAGGGTGCGAGACCCACAGCAAATAAACCCGCGAGAGAATCCAAGCGATCCGCCAGACCAACCGCCAGCCCGGGCAATGATCTCGGTGTTTCATCGCCCGCGTAACGAGGCAGGTAGTGCTCGAAGATCGCATCTGCGACAGAAGACAGCTCACCTGAAT
>JALHTN010000006.1 GCA_022865865.1 Anaerolineales bacterium | reverse complement strand
TTTATCCGTCCTGGTTAGTACTAACAATTGAGAAAACCAGCGATGGGTGTTTTCATTGCGATAGGCGGGTATCCAAGTTGAGCAGGAAATACATATCATGATCCAATTAGGTATGGACAAATTAAAGCAGGGCAGAAAGTTCCTTTCAACAGCGGGAAAATTGAGATTTCTTCTTCTGACATGGTTCGCATGCTTGGTCCTTGGGTTTCAGATTGCGTGTACACCTGAATCCTATTCACCCATTTCAACTGATAGTCTAAATACCCAGACTGTGGAGCCGCTGCCAGCGCGCACACCTCAAGATGATCAGTCGACCGCTCCGGGAAACCTTTCTCCGGATCAGATAACCACCCTGGCAAGTTTGCAGAAGATTGATGATCATCCGCTCTACACAATGGTTTATAAAGGCATCTACCAGCAGACATATACCCCATCTCAGATCGATGAACTGAACGTAGAAAACAATATTGCCAGGGGAGGGCGATCGGATTGGGCTTGTTCCCTCTTTGCAGCGTTGGGAGATGAAGAAAACTATATTTTTGGACGCAACTTCGATTGGGAGTACAGTCCCGGGTTGCTGCTGTTCACCGATCCACCAGACGGATACGCATCAGTTTCGATGGTGGATATCGCTTACCTGGATTTTGAACCTCAGGCATTAGGAATTCTTTCAGAGTTAGAGCTATCCGAGTTAACTCCTTTGCTCGAGGCGCCAAATTGGCCTTTTGATGGGATGAACGAACGCGGGCTCGCTATCGGAATGGCAGCCGTCCCACCAGGTCAGATGCTGGCTAATCCACAGAAACCCACCATTGGATCCCTGCAGGTCATGCGCTTGATTTTGGATCAGGCAGCGGATATCAACCAGGCAATAACCATCCTGGAGAATCACAACATAGATTTTGGTGGCGGTCCTGCTCTTCATTACCTGATCGCCGACTCTTCTGGGGAGGCAGTCCTGGTTGAATATTTTAACGGGGAAATGCATCGAATCCCCAACGACAATCCCTGGCACCAGGCAACCAATTTCTTGATCAGCTCATTCGAGGATCCTCAAGGACAATGCACAAGATACGATAAAATATCTAACACGATGCTGGATACCAGTGGAAATTTATCCACTCATAACGCTGTCGACCTGCTGTCCAGTGTTTCTCAAAACAACACTCAATGGTCGCTGATCTACCATTTGCTAAGCGGAGAAATCGATGTGATTATGGGCAGGCAATTTGACCAACCCCACAAATTCCAACTGAATCCATGAAACGGAGACCTGATGTTAAATTTCACCCCAGTGCGTGAAAAGCGCATAACGCTCATTGATTTGGCAGCCGATTTAACCAAGCAGGATTTGCTAGACCTGACCATTTCAATGGTTGCGACTCAACAGGAGTTGATCGCCAATTGCAGCGATGCTGATGTGGTATTTGTTCCGGAAGATCCTTCAGCTGATGATCCTTTCGCAGAACGATTGGAGGATGTCAGCTTGGCCTGGACATTAGGCCATGTTATCGTTCATGTCACTGCCTCCTCAGAGGAAGCCGCTGCGATCGCTGCCGAGCTGGCGCGCGGCGTATCCTATCATGGACGCTCGCGTTACGAGACAGATTGGCAATCCGTGACCACAATAAAGCAATGCCAGGATCGGTTGGCAGAAAGCCAGGAAATCCGTCTCGCGAGCCTGGAGATGTGGCCAGATCCGCCTCACTTGGATAACCAATACAAATCCAGACCTGGAGCACCTGCTATGAATGCCACCTCTCGCTTTATATATGGCTTAATGCACGACGACGATCACCTCGAGCAGATTTCAAAAATCATCCAACAGGCACAGCAGGTCCGAAATTAACTGGCAATCAAGAAACAAAAACGCAAAAAACCTGAGATTATCAAGGTAATCAATCATGCGGGATAATCCTTTGGTTTCTCACGAACAGCTATGTGGTAATAATATCCCTTTAGAAAATCTATGATCATCAGGACTTTCAATCGAAACCAAACTGATCAAATGACTAATTCCTTATTGACCTGTACAACTTTTCGCGGAGGAGCTCATGGAAGCAGAATCTTACGTCATTCAAACTCATGGATTATGTAAATCTTATCAAGAGATCGAAGCCCTAAAATCGTTGGACCTTAATGTCCCTCAGAATTCAATTTTCGGATTTCTCGGACCGAATGGAGCGGGTAAAACCACGACCATGAAGCTGCTTTTAGGGCTTGCATTTGCCAGCGGAGGAGGCGGCACTGTCTTCGGATTAGACATAGCAAAAGACAGCGTAGAAATTCGGTCACGCGTTGGCTACCTGCCCCAGGAACCTCGCTTCTTCGAGCATATGACTGCCAGAGAGACCTTAGACTTCACCGCCCGTTTTTTCTTCAGAGGTCCAGAGAACGAGATCAAGAAACGGGTTGATGAAACCCTGGATCTGGTCGACTTGGCGGATAAAGCTGATCGGCCGATAGGGGGATTCTCCGGTGGAGAACGCCAGAGGCTGGGGATTGCTCAAGCTCAAGTAAATTATCCTGACCTCCTGATCCTGGATGAACCAGCGGCTTCTTTAGATCCCCTGGGACGTAATGATGTCCACGCTATTATGCGCAAGCTGCGAAAATACACCACAATATTCTATTCCACTCATATCCTGGATGATGTCCAAAAAGTCAGTGACACAGTGGCAATACTAAACCAGGGAGAATTGGTCGCTTATGGTCCCATTGAATCCTTGCTGGCAGGCGGTGATGGCACCGTCTATACCATCACAATAAAAGGAAGCAGCGATCACGCTCGCACAATCTTAGAGGATCAAGATTGGGTTTCCAATATTCAATCCACCAACGATGAAGATAAATCTACCTTACTGGTAAATGTCACCGATGAGCAGGTCGCGGATGAAAGCTTGCTGCGCTTACTGCTCTCTGATCCGGATGCAATCGTCACGGAATTCGGACGCAAGAAATATAAATTAGAAGAGGTATTTATCAATATCGTGGGAGGAGATAAAAATGTCCAGCAATGATGTATTCACACTTGTCCAGGAAAGTGGGTGGCGGGGTGGATTACGCAACATGCTGCGCCTCGAATTCGGTAAGTGGTGGGGATCGAGGTTGTGGTGGGTTCAAAGCTTGATATGGGTGCTGGTGATTAACGGGATGCTGGCAGCACTTCTCTGGTCTGAGGGAACTCCAGATTTGGAGGAGGCTGTTTTTTTATATTGTATTTTCAGTGGATTATTTCCAAACATAGCGGTCATCATTATCATGCAGGGTGTCATCGTTGGCGAAAAAGAGATGGGGACCGCCGCCTGGCTGCTTTCGAAACCAGTATCACGGCAGGCTTATGTACTTTCCAAATGGATTGCCAACTCAGTTGGTGTGCTGGTAACGATGGTCGTTTTGCCGGGAATCTTCGCTTATCTGCAGTTCTACCTGCGCTTTGATACTGTCATCAATCCGCTGTATTTCTTAATGGGATGGGGCATCTTTCTGGTTTACCTGATTTATTACTTATCCTTAACCTTGATGCTGGGAACATTCTTCAAGAACCGGGGACCAGTGATCGCGATCCCCTTAGCATTGGCTTTCGGTTCGCAGCTCCTTTTTGGCATTCTTCCTTTCCTGACCTATATCCTTCCCTGGGTTCTCACCATCCCGCAAGGTGATTTTGAGGCATCCATCTCCGCTGCGTACATTCTCGGACAAGATCCTGTTTCGATGGTTCCATTTTTCATTACCTTCGGATCAATTTTCGTCTTCTTGTTCTTAGGCCTTTGGAGGTTTAAATCGGAAGAATTTTAATCCTTCTAACCCCTTTTTTCTCAGATTATTTTTCCAGATAATATAAGATTGTTGATACATAATTTCTTATCAGCCAACCTATTTTAATAGTATCTCCGATTTCTTAATTGAGATGGTTATGGTATATCTTGATGAACAATCTATTCAGCAATTGATCGATGCTTTCAACCGGCGTGATTTGGAACCTGGTTCAAAGCTTTTCACCGAAGATGTAATTTCCCATTGTCCTGGGAGAAATCGCATTTCTGGCGATTACCTTGGTAAAACCAGTGTCATTGAGTTTTGGCAGAAACAAATCGCGCTGACCGGTGAAACTTTCCGAGCCGAATACGTGGCAGTCAGCCAGGGTGAAGGCATCCTGATCCTAATCATGGATATTTCGGCTGAAGCGAACGACCAGCGATACTCATGGCGACGGGTGAACCATTACCGGGTCGTGGAAGGCCGCGTAGTAGAAGGATGGATTTACGAAGGCGACCAGTATTCCGCGGATACAGTCTTCGCTTGACAGGTAGCCCAGCATTCTTAAATTTACAGTCTAAGCGAATTATTAATCTTGAAGAACTCTTGAGGTTTGTGCCTCAGGTTCAAATTGATGCTGATTGACACTCAATGACAACGCTTTCTATCCAATCAGGAGCCAGGTCAAATGGATGATAAAAACAATCAAAAATACGTCCGAGGAGTAAAATGGGCACCGGAATTGCGATAGGTATGGGTGTTGGGGTCGCAATTGGAGTAGCAACCGACAATATTGCTGTCGGTATCGCGGTCGGTGTTGCGATCGGGGTCGCCATCGGAGCAGCCTGGGACAACCAAACTAGGAACAAAAATGATAATTAATCCACAAGTTGTGATCCTCAAGGAAAAGTAATTTATGAATTGTATGAATTGTGGCGCCCCCATGCAGCTGATGCTCGAGAAGCAGCATTTTTATTGTGATTACTGCACTTCGCTGTATTTCCCTGATGAGAATGAGGATGGAATCCGCATCCTGGATGAGATCAGCGAAACCGATTGCCCGGTTTGCAGAACACCACTGGTCTATGGTTTTATCGACCAGACCCAAACACTTTATTGCCAGTCTTGCAGAGGTATGTTGATTGACCAAGAATCATTTTTGATGGTGATTGAATATCTGCACGCAAAATCAACCCAGCCACCCATCGATCCTCCAGCTGTAAAATTTTCTGAACTCGAGAGAAAGCTCATCTGCCCCACCTGTGGTCGCCATATGTCAACCCACCTTTATGGGGGGCCAGGAAATTTGGTGGTGGATAACTGCGGTCACTGCCTCCACCTTTGGTTAGATAATAAAGAATTCGCAAGGATCATCCGCGCTCCTGGACGTGAAAGATCTACCAAAGATGATGAAGACGGACATAAGCTATCTAATGGGTAGATATTAAATCAGAACCACGTCCTGTATTATGGCAGCAAAACAGGTTCTAAATATTTTATAAAATCAATTGTGATCAGTAATTGGTATCGTGAAATGAAAGGTTGTCCCCTGCCCGAGTTCACTCTCAAACCATAGCTCGCCCCCCTGCATTTCCACTAATTTTTTC
>JALHTN010000608.1 GCA_022865865.1 Anaerolineales bacterium | reverse complement strand
TCATTCTGCCAACTTCAGTGTTCGTGCTCTTATTTGCCATCGATGGATTGAATTCATTCTATAGCTTGTTCGCTGATGCTCCGGGTTTGTATCAACCGAATAATACCCTCAGGTTGCTGACAGGTACGGGTATGGGTCTAGCAATCGCGGTCGCTCTTGCCCCAGCCTTCAATGCAACCGTTTGGCACATGGTCGATCCGAGGCCTGCATTATTAGATGTGCGCTCATTTTTAGTAATGGTTCTAATCGCACTGGGTCTCAATGCACTAATATTGCTAGGTAATCCGATCATTCTCTACCCGTTAGCATTGGTCAGTGCAGCTGGAGTTTTGATCTTATTGACCCTCGTTTATACAATGGTATTAATGATGGTATTTAAGGCGGAGAATCGATATAATAAATTTAGCCAATTGACATATGCAATACTCGGTGGAATGACCATATCTCTGATTCAGATTGGTTTACTGGATTTTATTCGTTATTTCTTTACTGGCACTTGGGATGGTTTCCATCTTTAAATATTTGTATTCATGAAGAGATGGCGGCATCAGGAGGTTTATTATGGAGTTGTTAACTGGTGTAATGGCTGCTTTCGGACTCTCGGCAAGCGCGGGATTAAATGCATATATCCCATTGTTGGTGATCTCGCTAACAGCGCGCTTCACAGATTTAATTCAATTAAATGAACCCTGGGATGTGTTATCCAGCTGGTGGATCATCGGTTTATTAATCGTGCTTTCCTTGATCGAATTTTTTGCGGATAAAGTACCAGCGATTAATCATGCCAATGATGCTATTCAAACTTTTGTCAGACCAGCTGCTGGGGCAATCGTATTTGCTGCATCAGCGAATGTGATCACCGAAGTCCATCCGGTCCTTGCGCTTGGGGCAGGTGTATTAGTTTCCGGGACGGTGCATGCAGTTAAATCTGCTGCTGTTCGTCCCGCGATCACCGCTACAACGGGTGGAGCTGGAAATGTTCCGGTCAGTATGGCCGAAGATATCGTTGCAACTGGTCTTTCAATCCTTGCGATTTTCATTCCTATCATGATCGCTTTCGTGTTCATCTTTTTCACAGCCCTGGTTGTTTTGCTCTTCTGGCGGCGAAATAAACGAAAGGAATTGAAACCAGCGATTTGACTGGGGTTCTTTTTGGGTTTTCAAGGATAGTTTAGGAGATGCGAATGTCTGATCAGGAAGATTATACAATTATCATCCCAGAAGAGGAAACCAAAAAGTCGAAAGTGTGGTGGATTGTTCTGATCGCCGTACTAGTGATTTTTTGCTGCTGCTGTGCATCGGTCTTGATCTTCTATTATTGGATTGGAGATCTTATCCTGCAAATATTCAATGATATTGTCTACCAGTTGGGAATAAATTATTACTAATTGGTTAAATAATTGATATCATCGATCAATAATCACGCTGAAATTAATTGCATATATGCTAAACGCTGGTGGATTGTGGACTGCCAAAGGATTTAAATTTTTCTTGGAGTTTCTCTAGTGCTTGTAGGGCTTCAGAGCGTATTTTCTGGGTGAGAGGTAGGGCGTAAAATTCATCCATGTCTAGTACTACTTGTGTTCCATCCGGATAAATCAACAAGTCCAACTCAAGATCACGGTAAGCAACAGTATCATTAGAAATTTCAGCTGGATATCCGATATTACAATACCATGCCTTGATGCGTCCACTTTGCTGATCTTGAATTTCAAATATGTTGAACCATTGATCTGAAAAATAGGTCTCAATAAATTTATCCCCGAGGCGAATCACCATCTTATCAAGTGGTGTGTTTTCTCGATCGAAGTACGCCTCAATAACGATCTTTTTATCATTGATCTCAACCAGATTGCCTGAATATTGCCAGACATCGCAACCTAAGTAATCCTGTTTAATGATCGTTATTGATTTCAT
>JALHTN010000005.1 GCA_022865865.1 Anaerolineales bacterium | reverse complement strand
GGCACCGGGCTGGCTACCCACACCATGGAAAATGGGGGCATGGACCAATGCCGCCCTGGGCCAAGGAATGGGAGCAGTGCAAGCAGAAAATGACTGAAGATGAGGAATCTGGTGAGGAATCCGGAGATGAGCAGCAGGAATCAGAGGATAAGGGTACGTAGCCAGGTACCGATTTTTGGAATTCAACAAGAGAATTTGGATTACACTTAGCCTGATGAACGAACTGATCCTGGTAGTGGATGACGAAAAAGAAATCGTGAAGCTGGCCCGTGATTACCGTGAGCGGGTCAGCTTCCGCATCTTGGGTGCGGGGATGGGGTGACTGCCCTGCCAATAGTACGGTATAAAAAGGATTTATGAAAATGCGGCCCAGCACCACGTAAAGCAAGATCTGTTTTGCAGCGGAGGATCGGGCGCTAAATGCAAAGTTTGACTCTGTTTGAACAGCGCTTGGAGCCAAAAAAACAGGTTCGCAATTGCTGGAAGTGCAAAAATTAATTTTAGTCGAAGCAGCATTACGGTTAAAGACTACCGGGTGCCTGAATTACTCGTTAGCCGGATTGAAGAGTTGCATTAGTACTGAAAATTTACTTATCAACAGGATAGTTATGAATACTGATATTAGTTTTGCAACTGAAAAAGACGAGCAAGATGAGTTAGCTTCTTTCCGGTATGAGTTTGTGATTGATGAACCTGATATGATTTATTTGGATGGTAATTCTCTCGGGCGCCTTCCAAAACGTACAGCAAATTTCATTAAATATGCAATTGAACACGAGTGGGGAGAGCGCCTTATCAGGGTCTGGAATGATGGCTGGATAAACACCCCTACTGAATTAGGAGAAAAGATTGCCAGATTGGTTGGGGCGCGTGCCGATGAGATACTTGTCACTGAAGCAACATCTATCAATTTATTCAAATTAGCTATAGCTGCACTGGAAGCAAGACCAAACCGAACAAAAATTGTTAGCGATACCTTCAATTTTCCTTCTGATTTATATATTCTTCAGGGTATCATCGATTTATTGGGGAATGTCCACCGCCTGGAGTTAATTCCTTCGGAAGACAGGATAACCATAACACCTGAAGCAATTGAGAGCGCGATAGACAACGATACGGCTCTAGTCAGCTTAACCCATGTAGCCTTCAAAAGTGCCTTTATGTACGATATGGGATATGTGACTGAACAAGCACATCAGGCTGGGGCATTAATGCTTTGGGATTTGAGTCACTCGGTAGGGGCTGTGCCAGTTGATTTGAATGCCTGTAAGGTGGATTTGGCTGTGGGCTGTACTTATAAATACCTGAATGGAGGGCCTGGTTCTCCGGCATTTCTATACGTGCGTCGGGATTTACAAACGCAATTAAATCAACCAATGTGGGGGTGGTTTGCTGCAGAAAACCCGTTTGCATTTGACCTTGATTTCACACCTGCGCCTGATATTTCCCGGTATCGAGTAGGGACACCACCAATGCTTTCGATGAAAGCATTGGAACCGGCAGTAGATATTCTTTTGGAAGCGGATATGGAGCGACTTCGAGACAAGAGCATTAATCAAACAGAATACCTGATTTATTTAGCTGATCAGTGGTTGAGCCCACTGGGATTTACTTTGGGTACACCCCGCGATGCTGCAATACGCGGGTCACATGTGTCGCTACGTCACACGGAAAGCTACAGGATCAGCCGAGCTTTGATCGAATCCCCCCCACCAGCCATACGAGTGATACCTGATTTTCGAGCGCCAGACAATATTCGGTTGGGCATCACGCCGTTATATACAACCTTCACCGAGATTTATCAGGCCCTCGAACGGATACAGATGATCGTTGAAGACAAAATCTATGAACAATACTCAAATGAACAATTGCGTGTTACTTAAGTTGATCGTTTTTCAGTGATACATAGTGCCAAAAGCACTTAACCGAGCTTCGCCCGGAGGGTGAAGTGACAGAATCCGAAGATGATCAGCCAACCGAAGAAAAGGAAAAAATCTTTACTGGCTGGTATGGGAAATCAATGGGAGAATTTAGGTTACACTTTGCCTGATGAATGAGCTGATCCTGGTCGTGGATGACGAGAAAGAGATCGTGAAGCTGGCGCGCGACTACCTGGAGCAGGCCAGCTTCCGCGTGCTGAGTGCTGGTGATGGGGTGACTGCCCTGGCAGCGGCGCGCAGTGAGCAGCCTGACCTGGTTGTTTTAGATCTGATGCTGCCAGGTATGGATGGTTTGGATGTGTGCCGGAAACTGCGCCAGGAATCAGATGTACCGATCATCATGCTCACCGCGCGGGTTGAAGAGACGGATCGCTTGATCGGCCTGGAGCTGGGCGCGGACGATTACATCACTAAACCTTTCTCGCCGCGCGAGCTGGTGGCGCGCGTGCGGGCAGTGCTGCGCAGGACCGGCGGGGAAGCCAGGCAGGCTGACATCCTGCGTGTGGCCGATCTGGAAATTCACCTGGCAGGGCACCGCATGACGCGGGGTGGGGAGCTGG
>JALHTN010000607.1 GCA_022865865.1 Anaerolineales bacterium | reverse complement strand
CCTTCGAACGCTCATGATGCCAAGGGGTTGTTGATTACCTCAATCAGAGACAATAACCCGGTTTTCTTCATGGAACATAAATTGCTATACCGTACCAAAACCCAGGTTCCAGAAGAGCTGTATTCAATACCTTTTGGACAGGCTGAAGTCAAACGTGAAGGCAGCGATTTGACGATTATTGCTTACTCGATCATGATCCCGCGCGCATTGGAAGCGGCCGAGAACCTGGCAAGCGAAGGGATAGAGGTAGAGGTGATCGATCCTCGCACATTAAAACCTTTAGATGAAGAAACGATTATAGCTTCAGTCTCAAAAACAGGGCGGGTACTTATTGTTCACGAAGCACCGCTCACCGGTGGATTCGGTGGCGAGCTGGCGGCGCTTATAGCAGGAAGCGAAGCCTTTGATTATCTCGATGCTCCAATTCGCCGTTTGGCAGGCCGCAATATACCCATTCCATATAACCGAATATTGGAACGGGCGGCAGTGCCCCAGGTTGAGGATATTGAAGCAGCAGCCCGATCACTGGCACTGGAAGGTGTTTAGGTATGGCAACCGAGGTCTTTTTACCGAAAGTCGATATGGTTATGGAGACGGCAACTTTCGTCGAATGGTTGAAGAATGAAGGCGATCAGGTCGAGAAAGGGCAGCCATTATTCGTTATCCTCACCGATAAAGCAGCTATGGAAATTGAATCCCCGGCCAGCGGTCTTCTTGCTGGCTTAAAAGCTCAGCCAGATGATGTCATTCCTGTTTCAGAGGTCATTGCCTTCATCCTTGAGCCAGGCGAGGAGCTGCCAGTTGAACGCCCACCATCGTCATCAGCTCCAGCAGCTGGCAAGGAGCAAATGACTGTGCCAATCGAGTCTCCAATAACAGCCTCTACCGAGGAGATTCCCACTCCACTAGCCTCAGATGGTGGTGACGGAAAAGTTCGTGCAACACCAGTTGCTCGTCGCTTAGCCACAAAATTAGACCTCGATTTGAGCAGGATCTCCGGACGAGGGCCAAAAGGACGCGTCCACAAAGCTGATGTAATGTTGGCCGCCGAAAATCGGACCAGCCAAACCGCGGCAGCTGCCGCCCCAACATTTCAAGGATCTGGATCCTATCTACCGCTGCTTGGCCAACAAATACCTCTCCCCGCTGCAAAGAAAAGGGAGATAGTGCCCCTGATAGGTCCCAGGAGGATTATTGCCCAACGTATGGCATACAGCGCCTCGGTTGCTCCGCATATTAACTTATCGCTTTCAGTTGATATGAGCGAAGCGCAGCGCCTGCGTTCCAGCGTGTCATCGATCATCGAAAATCTAACTGGATATCGGCTTTCATTAACTGCATTAATCGCTTACACTGTTGCGGCGATCCTTCCCCGCCACCCTTTCTTAAATTCATCTTTGTCTGGGGAGGCAATTATTCTTTGGGAAGATATCCACCTGGGGATCGCAACCAATCTAAATGATTACCTGATTGTGCCGGTGATTCGTGAAGCACAATCCAAAAATTTGCAGGAAATCGTGGCCTCATTTGGAGAATTAATCGATCGGGCTCGTGCATTGCGATTGACACCTGCGGAGATGAGCGGGAGCACATTTACAATATCGAATTTGGGTATGTTCGGGATTGAATCATTCAATGCGATTATCAACCCGCCCGAAGCAGCGATTTTAGCTGTGGGAAAAATCATAGATACATACATGAAGATTGAAGGTGAATTCGAGATGCGGCCTGTGATGAATATGACCATATGTGCCGATCATCGCATCGTTGATGGGGTTACCGCAGCAAAATTCTTATATGAGCTCAAGGAAACTATCGAGAATCCATATCTATTAATTTAAAACCGCATTTCAATGGCACTGCCTGCCCAAATCTCGATCCAAATTCTTTGGGAGCGTTTCTAGGTCTCAACGATACGACCCGCAAGGGTGACCTGGTGCGCGCAGTGATTGAAGGTTTGGATTATGCATTCTTGGATATGCTTCAAGCAGTTGAACGCTGGGCAGGAGAGAGCTGAGAAGATTACCGCAATTGGGGGTGCCGTACGAAATGAATTCTGGATGCAAAATAAAGCTGATGTGTGTGGACGGGTGATAGAAGCTCCCGAGATTGAAGAAGCAACCGCTTTAGGGGCAGCGATGTTAGCAGGAACAGGTTTGGGTCTTTATAAGGATATACAGGAAGCTGCCTCGCGGGTTTATAAACCTGGGAAAGTATTTGAACCCAATCCGAAATTAACATCTCTCTACTCAGAGTTTTTTGAAATTTATAAGGAGATTTATCCTGCATTAAGACCTGTGAACAAACGAATCT
>JALHTN010000606.1 GCA_022865865.1 Anaerolineales bacterium | reverse complement strand
GGCGCTCGCGTTTGTAAACATCAGCTTCCTTGACAAACTCGCGCATCTGGGAGAAACCTCCCACCAGCAGGCCGTTGATGGCTAACAGGAATATGGTCACAGATGCCGTGGCGGCATCGCCGAGATAGAAATCATATAACTTCCTGCCCATGGCCATAGCCAGGAAGAAATCCAACGAGGCAACCAGGACTGGCACTAAAAGCATCAGGATCAGGCTGGTTCGATCGCGAGAAAGTATTTTGAAATTGCGTGCAGAGAGGATCGTGAATTGGCGAAATCCTGAGACACGCGGCCTGCTCTTTGACCGGCTAACTTTCCCCCTCTGCTTAACCTCAGCACTTTTCGCGCTGGCGGTGCGCGCTGGCTGCAGGGGTTCGACGATATATTTCTGATAGGCCGGGTGCGCCATGTAGCGTTCTGCCCACTCTTCAGCTTTCCCCTTACTTGGATCATCCAGGATGGCATAGATCTGGTCGAACTCCATCTCGTGGGCACGCTGCTCGCGTTCGGAGCGGTATTGGTCGAAATATGCCAGCGCTTCTTCTGGCGGACCAAACCAGGCCACGTAGCCACCGCGTGCCAGGAAGACGACTTTATCTGCCAGCATCACGTTCTTCGTTGCATGCGTGACCAAAATAATGGTACGGCCTTGATCTGCCAGCCGGCGCATAAGGTGCATGAAGGAAGTTTCAGTTCCCGGATCCAGCCCGGAGGTTGGCTCATCCAGGAAAAATAGCCCGGGCTTCGTTAAAAGTTCTACGCCGATTGAGACGCGTTTGATCTGTCCACCGCTCAAGCGGTTGATAGGCAGGTCTTTGCGTTCGACCAGGTCCAGGTCCTCGAGCACCTGCATGATGCGCTGGTGGCGTTCGTCTTTACTTGAATCGCTTGGCATGCGCAGGCGGGCAGCATAAGTTAATGCCTCGTAAACAGACAGCTCGTAATGGATGATATCTCGCTGTGGAACATACCCGATCTCATTTTGAATTACATCGAAGTTTGAGTAGATATTGGTACCATTGACCAGCACCACACCTTGGGTTGCAGGTCGATATCCGGCAATCGCATCGACCAGGGTGGATTTACCGCCTCCCGATTGACCCACGACCGCGATGAACTCGCGCGGCTTGAATGTCAGCGAAATATCCTGGAGGATATTTAAATCCTTACGCACCCATTTATTCAAGTCGAGAGCATCCACATGCAAGCCATGGCTTTCGTCATATTGCCCAAGCTCATCTTCGCCCATCACAAAGCGAAATGAGCCGATGCGAATCACATCGCTTGGCTGCAGCCAAACATCTCCTTCGGCCCGTGTATCGTTTATATAGGTGCCATTTGTGCTGCGCAGATCCGTCAACCGGTGACGTTGACCGACACGTTCGATCTGTGCATGGTAGCGCGAGATCCTTGGTGAATCCAGAACGACATCATTGCTGGCATCGCGGCCGATCTGGATCATGTTCTTTTCACTAAATCGGATCGGGGTAGCCTGGGTCTCAGCTGCGTGGGATGGGTCGACATAGGTCATCGTAACCATCATGCCGGGATCTAGGCTGCCAATCCGCAATATATCGCCATGGTGGAGATTGTGTGAGGCGGTTAAGGGTCTGCCATCGAACAACACTGGATTGCCCGCTTCTGGTATCACGGATAGCAGGTAACCATCTTGTACGCGATCCAGGTATGCGTGATGACGCGAGACAATCCGCGAATCGATCACTATCTCGTTATCTTTCAAGCGACCGATAGTTACCCTGGGATTAGTCAAAGTATAAGTCTTGGGCGCCTGGCCTGCGATGGTGACGCTTAATTGCGGCGGGGTGAGATCTTGTGAAACGCTCACTTCCTGGCCGATCATCGTCATTTGAGGTTCTGGAGGAGGTGTAATTGCACCCGCAGGTGCTGCCTCTGGTTGGCTGGGGACGAGGGGCTGGTGAGGCGCTTCCTCAATGATGGTTCCACCTACCAGATGTAAGTCGCCCTCGATCATCGTCGCAGACACAGGGGGCAGCACTACCTGGTACTCCAGTTGGATCCTTCTCCCTATGCTAATGATGTCACCGTTTTTCAACGGCCAGGGTTTTGAAATTCGTTCTCCATTCACAAAAGTGCCGTTGCTGCTGCCGAGGTCTTCAATCAGGTATTGATTATTTTGGAATGTGAGACGGGCGTGCTTGCGCGATACTCCGGGAGAATCGATCTGGAGAGTGCTGCTTGGCTCACGACCGATGAAGGTTTCATCACCTTCCAACGGGTAAGTCTTTCCTGCGGAGGGTCCTTCTTTAGCAACGAGGAGGTGGGGATATTGAGCATTCATGGTCACTCCACAGCGATACGAATTTATTAAATTATCTGGGAATCATATGGTTGGATTAATACCTATGCACCCTGAGGATTAATTAATTATTATCATAACACCTTAATTTTATCAAAAAGGAAACCTTTCAAAATTATTAAAGTCGGGGCTGTCCATCTTTTCTATGGACAGCCCCTGTGCCAGGGAACGCTGCTACCTCGCTCCCTGATGCTCTTAAGTCTTCTTCAGATTGGAAGTCATCCCTCTGCACGAGCTAGACGCACCTGCGGTCGTAGCCATCAGCTGATAATTTGTCGAAAGGAAGCACTTGAGTTGTTTCGGTGATTTCAGGTTTTGAGAGTTTCATATCTCCC
This sequence comes from Anaerolineales bacterium, assembly GCA_022865865.1. The sequence continues at coordinate 1,356 of JALHTN010000606.1, read as the reverse complement.
GCTATGACAGTGAAACATCTGCAGAAATGCGGCGATTTCTATGACCTTGGGGTCAAACATTTTATATTGTCAACATAAGTAAATTATTCCCCAATCTCACACCACGAGTTTCCAGCGCCGGAGTGTAAATGCCAGGAGGGAAATCGAAGAATGACCTTCCTTCAAAAATTGACATCGAAGAATTTACATCGGAGGGTCAAGAGTTTATAAGCGCCCTTTACGACATAGTTGATTTGAATCCCCCAGGGGGTGCTCCTAACATCCCGCTACACTTGGCCAGATATGCATCAGCCTTGATTGCTAAGGCAAATTCCAGAGGTGGATAAGTAACGATCTTCTCGTCAGTAATGATCGCTCTTGCGAAATTATGTTACAGATTATTTATCCTTTCAAGTGTAAACAATGGGGGAGCTGATATCGCGATGCTTGATGCCAGCTGAATTCATCTTGTTTTGTGACCCAAACGACCAAGTACTCATCATGCACCGGGTTATAAGCTACAGACGGATATTCGTTTTCCCCAACATCATTCCAGATCTGAGTATATGGCCCGAACTGTGGGACAAATTGTGAATTTCATTCTGCTTTGCTGTTCCTCGTTTCACTCCCCGACCAAAGAAGCGTCGCTACGAGGATGAACCAAAGTGCTAATGGTTTTTTCTCATCCATCTATCTCTCTAAATCGCTTATATGGCATCAAGGAAAACAACTATAGCTACAAACGTATGTTTTAGTCCAGCCAAGAGTGCACCGCTTCTCCAACAATCATATTATTGCACAATTTGTGATGAAAATCTATTTATTCATTTTCCTATTGGTATGCTTGTCGTTAGCTAAATACCTGCAATATTGTGACCCATACTTAACAAAGGTCGTTGGTTCGAGTCCAATACCGCCCATTAAAATCGCTTGATATACCTATCGAGCGATTTTGGCTTCTCTAAGCTTTGAACCAGGAGGAGGATTGGATCAATTGGTTATTGATCGATTGCCCCTGAATTCTTATGGGTTTTAATTTGATATTTACCGGGGAAGTAGAAGAATTAATTTGTTGTGATCTTCTCAAAATCAGATGGCTCGAAAATGAATACTTCTTCGATGGTCAAATTGAATACTTGAGCAACAGCATATGCCAGAGAAAGGGAAGGATTGTATTTCCCTTTTTCGAGAAAGACGATCGTCTCACGACGCACACCAACCAGATTTGCCAATTCAGCTTGAGTAATATTGTCTCTAGCCCTGAGTTCCTTCATCCTATTCCGCATGAAAATCTCCACTTGTCTTGAAGTAGAAGAGGAACAATCCATAAATTAGAGCTGATCCCAGAATTCCAATGCCGAGCATGGTCTCATGTTT
>JALHTN010000605.1 GCA_022865865.1 Anaerolineales bacterium | reverse complement strand
TATGGATGCTGTCCTGGAGATTCGATAACATTTCTTCGTACCGGCGTTGATTTGCTGGGTCCACATCCATTGCCTTATTATCCAAACTCGCCAATAGGTAAGTGATCCAGCTCAACCAGCTGCTCGGATTATTGTTATAGCTATGGATCATATCCGCAGCGTCATTTAATTCTTCACGTAATTCATAGTCCCTGATCATCTAGTTGCTCCATAATCATCATTTTTTACCGGAATAAATTCCAGAAAAGTATATCATGATCATAATTACCTTGATCTCCATTTTATCAACAAGATTTCGGTGAAACCAGTCTAGTTAACCTTTTACCATTTTTTTGTTCAAATTATGGGTAAACAAAATTAGCGGTGATTATTGGTAAAATTGTCTTATTACGCCTGACAATTATGGCATAATTTGTCAATTAGAATGCTGATAAAGGATAAGACCAGTGATGGAGCAAAATTTTACACTCCAACCGGTGACTGAACAGCCACTAAACGCGGAAACACCTCTGAACGCCTTAAATCAAACACTCACCCCGACTGAATTATTTTATATTCGCAACCATTTTGATATACCTGTGCTTGATTCCGACCAATTTGAATTGATAATCAACGGTGCGGTAGCTAAACCGCTTGGGCTAACACTGAGTCAATTACATGAATATCCTGAAAAAAGCCTGACCGTAGTCATGGAATGCGCTGGCAATGGCCGTTCCAGCATGCGACCAGTAATCATAGGTACTCCCTGGAACCTGGGCGCCATCAGTCAAGCAATTTTTACCGGTATACCTTTGCATAACATACTTGAAGCTGCTCATATATCCGAGGATACCAAGGAAATTCGCTTTACCGGTGCAGACGTGGGTTTGCTTCGCACGGGTAAAACAGAATACTATGTTCGCAGCTTGCCCTTAGAAATCGCATTACATCCAGATACGATCTTGGTTTGGGAAATGAATGGGGAGCGTCTATCAGCACAACATGGTTTCCCATTACGGCTTGTAGTGCCTGGCTGGTATGGGATGGCATCGGTTAAGTGGCTGCGGGAAATCACCGTATTGACTGAACCCTTTCAAGGTTTTTTTCAAACCCAAGAATACATATATATTGGTGAACAGGGTATCCAAGATCAAACACCAGTAACGAATATGCGTGTTCGCTCAATGATCATTGATCCTGATGCAGGATCAAGTCTCCGGAAAGATGAAATTCTCCTGTCTGGGATTGCATGGTCTGGTGATGGCGAGGTGGTGAAAGTAGAGCTGAGTTTTGATGGAGGGGAAAGTTGGTCTGTGGCGGCTCTGCAGACTACATCGTCTACCTATGAAGCAGCCCGCTGGGAATACAATTGGCAGCCAAAAGAGGCAGGCCGATACACAATTATTACCAGGGCTGCAGATTCATCAGGTAATGTTCAACCTCTCGAATCACTTTGGAATAAAGGTGGCTATGGCAATAATGTCGTCCACCAGATCACACTTTCAATAGAATGAATATTTCTTGATGAGATACTGCTCCTTTCTTTAGCTATCCTTAATTTATTTTTCATGTGCACTACTAGCTTGATATAATTGGATTGTCCTGACTGTTTTATTATCCCTGTATAAATTCAAGTTTCCCTTTCCATTATTAATAAATTCTATTCAATGAGCACCGTTGAAAGGGATTAATCATAGCAGCCCTGATGTGCCAGGGTAATTTCTACCGTAATTTATCCTAACCAGCTACACTGGCGAAGCCGCCTTAAAACCGAAACTCGAAGTGATTTCGGTCAGCTCTTTAGCTGAGCTTTATGCACACCTGGCCGGACAGAATTCCATCCCAGCACAGCAGCCTACATCTCCTGAGGAAGTTCCGATAGAAGTGCAAACCGATTTCGGGGATTGCAAGCGATAGGAACATGAAATGAGAGCGCTGGAAGTTGCAGCAGGGGGACATAAAGAAATCACGAGATGGACGACAGACAGTAGCATTCAGCCTTACATTAGCTGACATTATTTTCTCAACGGCGAAGGTTACCCCGACAGTCAGAATTGAAAGGGCTAGAAAATGAATACTACTGAATATCAAGAACTTATTCGCCTGGACTCTTTGATCATGCCATACCCACCACTTGAATCCGCTCTCGCAAACTGGGCTGATACAACCACCAATCCGACAAGCGACAGTCGAGAAGATTTACTGCATGATAAGACTAAGGCAGTAAGTGATTTCTTCCTGTGGATTTGTAAGCCAGTGGACCAGATCAGCCCCAGTGACGTGAAATCATGGCAATTTGAGATTGAACACCGCAACCTTGCCCCTGGCGACAGTCTATGCCATGATTAGCCGAATTTGTTCATTCCACAGGTGGCTGATGAAGTCTCCAGATATGGCCGGGTGGTGGTGCAGAATCCTTGTATTCTCGCAAGTCCGAAATCACCCAAACCGTATCAATAAGCCTCAAGATGTTCTACCCCGATAGATCTACTTTACGACGAACGGTAGGAATACATTTTCCAGGATCAACACTTGCCTGATCGTTGTGTCGGTCAGGCCCCCAGTGTCGCGTACTTGAAGGCGAATGGTGTACAAACCTGGCGTTGCATAGGTATGGGTAGCCACTTTGGTCGTAATCCAACCGGTGTCGTAAAACCCATTATTCTCCCAATCCCACCGCACCTCAAGGGCGGAAGCGGCGTCTTCAGAGTCAATGCTCCCTGAAGCGTCGAAATTGAAAACCGTAACCGATATCCCGCCTGTGGGGCTGACGGTGAAGGTCGCCACAGGTGCGGTGTTGCATTCGCCAACAGCAAATGGAACGGAAAAGGAGGAGGTAAGATCAGTTGAGGTGGTTGCTGTTGCCGTGACGTTGGGACCATTCACCGTCCCACTCCAGGAAAAGAGACCAGTGTTCGCATCGGACGTGGTTGACCCTTCGTAGATGCGCCCTTCATCGGCAAAGTCGGAAAAGATTTCAACCTGGCAACCATAGCAGGTGGTTCCGGTTACAGGTCCCTGGCAACTGGCCTGGGTGATGGACGGCGCGCCGAGCTGGAAATTGCCGCCGTTAACCAGCTCAATCCCTGGTCCGTCGTTGTCGTGGATGCGGTTGGTGTGCAGTGGATTTCCAGCCAAGCCGCCACTCACCTGCAACCCAGCCTGCCCACCGTTTGACCCATTGTAGGCGATCTCGTTCCCACCAATGAAATTCCCAGTGCTGTTTACAATGGCAACCCCGTAGTATTGGTTCCCCCAGGTCAGGTTATCCTTCTGGGTTCCAACGT
>JALHTN010000604.1 GCA_022865865.1 Anaerolineales bacterium | reverse complement strand
GAATTAATTCTACTTTAGAGCACAAATGATAGCTTCAAGCTTTTCTCCAGTTTGAGGTGCGGGTTGTGCCTCAACCAGCGATTCCATCCCAAGATCAAAATGTTTTTCTAACTCAGCCAGCATATACAATCCTGCACCACAATCATCCAACATACCAATGAGTTTGTCCCCCAGCTCCTTTTGCGGTGAATCAGAACGCGTTAATTGAATGAATTCATCCTTTGTTTCATCTGGCAGCACATCATGAGCATAAGTGACTGCTAAGGACCTCTCCATGCTTCTGGGACTTGCAATCTCCCCTGAATTCAAGAGTATTTGGAAATCTTCAAGGTCGTCGACAATTTGCAGCATGAGCCCCAGATGAAATCCGTAATCACTGTAAGCTTTAACCTTCAGCGGATCACCTGCCCCTAATTGAGCCCCTGCCCGGCAGGCCAGTGAAAAGAAAGCACCCGACTTTGCTTCTGCAACCTGCCACCATTGATTCAGATCCATCTGGGGGATAATAAGATCACGATGCTGACCACTGGTCATGATCAGGATCGTCTCCAAATAATCTGCTGTGATTTCTGCTGCCAGATCTTTGGGGATATCTTTCTTTTGCATGGAATTTAGCAGCAGGACAGCACTCAGGAATAAGCCGTTTGCCGTGTTTATCGCGGCACCAGTCCCACCAAGCAGGTTGACCTGAGGATCTTGATCCCCATCCTCAATGGTATCGACAATGTGTGCCGCAGTATAAAGCAGCAGCCAGGCTGCGCTGATCTCCAGAGTCGCTTCAATCTCCCCACCTGCGGCCTGGCAGCATAGACCAGGTAGAACCAACCAGCGACCAGGATCCCGGCGCAGATCAGACTCATGATCTGGCTCAGGAAGTACAAGGCGCATGGCCGAATTCAATTCAGGCCATACGCCGAGTTTATTCCAGTTATCTTTGATTAACTGGAAAATGGAATTACTATGTTCTTGTAGCGAAAAATCTATTTCAGCTTACCACCATTTAGCGGTTAGAAGTGGTTTAACAATCCGGCTAAACTCAGTCCGCTCGGTATTGCTTCTTAAAGTAGATAAAAGGAATGCAATTTCCTCTTTGCTCAAGGACCATCCCTGCGCATCCAACGCGCGATGTGGATCGGATTGCATCCTGGAAGCAAAATCTTTGTCAGTGGAAATATGGTATACGACCTGTGCGAGTGCCATACTAATCTCCTCAATTGGGGTGGGTGTATGCAATTGTTCCTTAAACGTCTCTCACCTGCTTTCCTTCTTTCACAGATGAAAAACATTCTCGGATCGGACGGATAATTACACCTTACGATTATTGAATGACCTTATACCTGCACCTCCTGATTTCTTTGCAAGTGTTCTCGATTGAATCCTTACAAAATTGATAACTAACTAAGATTATATTAATTTCTATCGATTGTCAAGGTGTTTTATGTAATATTCCAACCGCGGAAGGATATTTGACGATCTTCTCCAAAATAAAGCACTTAAATCAATGTATACTTATCCCCATTCATCACATCAGAAGAGGGAATATGCATCTTACGTTTAGCCCAACCAATCCAAACATCTACACGCTCGATCTGAAATTTAGGGGTATTTCAGGCGCTATCGCCAGCTTTTTGATCCCCCATAAACGGGGGGCAGTGCTGGTGGAATGCGGACCCGGTTCGACGATCCCGGTATTGCAGGCTCAGCTTTCTGAGCACGGATTTACGGCG
>JALHTN010000081.1 GCA_022865865.1 Anaerolineales bacterium | reverse complement strand
TTTTCTGGCCTCTTTGAGAGTCTGGCGGGTATTCGAAGATTTGTCTTTAAAGCTGCTTCCGAAGCAGGTTTTAATGATAAAGAAATATATGCAGTAGAGCTTGCTGTCGATGAGGCTTGTTCTAATATCATTGAACATGCTGATGGGGGGGAGGGGAAGGGTGATATTATTTGTACTTGTAATGACTTAAATAATGGTTTGGAGATTATTCTCAAGGATGATGGAGAGCCATTCGATCCAAGTGACGTTTCCCCACCTGACTTCTCACTTGAGTTAGAAAAATTAAACCCCCGGGGGGCTGGTTTATTTCTCATCCGCAATATGATGGATGATGTAGATTTTACATTTTCGAAGGAAGATGGCAATGAGTTGAGGATGATCAAACGTAAGGGTGATTAATCCATCAATCTATTTAGGATCATTTGTTCCGCATCAGTACCATCAAAGTGATGTCGTCTGATTGGGGGGCATTACCAGAAAAATTTTGGACTTCTTCGATTATCGCGGATTGAATCTCATGAGCAAATTTTTCTGAATTCTTCCGCGATATTTCTATCATCGCTTCATCATTAAAGAAATCACCATCCTCATCCTGGGCATCAGGAATTCCATCGGTGTACAGTATTAAAATATCTCCTGGATCAATCGCAACAGTCTCAGTTGTCCAGGTTGAATTCGCCTCGATTCCCATGGCGATTCCTGTTCGATGAAGTGAAATAATGGTCTCATGCTCTGAATTCCTGATCAAGTAAGGAGGATTATGACCGGCATTACAATATGTCAATAGACCTTCTTTTGGATCAAGAATTCCGTAGAAAATTGTGATGAACAAATTTGCGCGCGCATCTTTGAGCAACCGGTTGTTCGCAGCAAAGAACACCACTTCTGGTTCTGCACCGTATTCTTCAGCATATGTACGAATTAGCGTTCGGCTGAGAGCCATATAGAGAGCGGACCCGACACCTTTATCGGCAACATCTGCCACCAAAATTCCTAAGCGACCATCACTTAACTCGATCACATCGAAAAAATCACCTGAAGTTTCTCGGGCTGGAAGTAAGGTTACTGCTAATTGCCAACCTGGAATTGATGGGAATTTATTGGGTAGAAAGCTGGCTTGAATTTGACCTGCCAGTCGCAATTCTTGGCTGATTTGTTGGAAATCTAGCGATTGTTCATATACTTTGGTCTGTTGAAGCGTTGATGCGATCTGGGCGGCCAGAGATTGGATCGCAGGATACAGGTTTTCCATAGAATCTTGATCCCAGGTTTGTGCAAGTGCTCTTAGCTCAAGCGCAATACCTCCGATTGCCCGCATGCTATCGCTCCTAAAGATCGGGGAGATCACAGTTGCCAGATGGTCCTCATTTTCTGTCACCCAGGGTAAATCCTCCTTTGCAGTGAATGCATTTGGATTTGATTGATCGATGATCCAATCCCAGGCTTCATTCGGTATGCCGGCCCAATCTGAAGGATAATTTAATAGGGAAATATTGGGTGAAATCCAGATCGATATCTTGCCTGATGGGAACATTCCAGGAACATTTTCTTCCAGAATATTGGGTAGGGACGAAGGATCAGGTATGACTTCTAATAACTCGCGCCCGAGCCTTTCTAACTTCTCAAGTTGTCTTGACTGCTGGCGGCTGCTTTCTGCAGCTAAACTGAGTCGCCGGGCGAGATAAGCAACCAATACCAAACCTACCAAGAGGAAAGCATAAATATCATATCCATGTTCGACAAACAAACCAGCAAGCAGAATAGAGAATGGGTGGGCGAGAAACGGTAATCCAGTTCCAATTAGGAAGAACCTGACGATCGGTTGGATAGTCTCGGATTGAGCCATAATTCTTTGAACACCAATATGGTAGATCAAATAGCCAGACATAATGACTATCACGAGAATGAACTCGCTCCCAAGGGCAAGGAATGCTTGCAAGATTGTGGAAAGTGAGAGTCCAGGCAGGGGAAAGGATCCACCTATAAATTCATATATAGCAATTGAGATCAAGAATGCGAAGGTGCTTATAGCAATAGTAACTGAAATTGTTCGCAGTAAATACCAGCGTTGAGCGGGATTCGATGCAGTCCGCCAATTAATTAAGAAATCAATCATATTATAGAAAACCCCCACCCATAAAGCACTTGGACCAAGCAGAAATACTGCTGACCATTGAATCATGGATGCGAAAGAGTCTTCTAAGCTGCCATACCGATCTGAACGAATCTCGATTATCGTGAAAAAGCTTAACCTGCTGAATAGGAAGAGCAGACCGAAATTGAATACCAGGAAGAGAAAATTTTGTTGAATGATTGCCAGATCTGTGGCAACTATTAACCATATCAATCCGATAATTACCAGGGGTATTGTGTAAAGAAATGTGAGCACATCACCGGTACCGACCAACCGCCGCTGATCGCTCATCGATTCGAGACCTGGCCAAAATGTTTTGGCAAAATCAGAGAGTCGGTTATACTTTTCCGGTAATGAAGAATTGATGAAGTTTCTCATTTGAATCTCGCCACAACCCGATCTAGCATCAGGATTATAAGCTGATAAAGTAGAAATTTGGAAGATTGTTTCTGTTGGTTGGCTGATATACTAAAAATGTCAGGTAAAAGTTATGCGCATTGAATCATTAATAGAGTCTCTCCCTGAGTCATATTCACCTGCTGATCGAGAGTTAGTTCAGCGAGCATACCGAACAGCTGAACAAGCTCATCACGAACAGACACGCGCTTCTGGTGAACCCTATATCAGTCACTGTCTAGCTGTGGCAGCCATCCTGGCTGAATTATGTGTACCTCCAGCTGTGATCGCTGCTGGTTTACTTCATGATACTGTTGAAGATACTGAATTAACATTGCCTGACATTCAAAGGGATTTTGGAGATGAGATTGCACTGCTTGTGGATGGGGTAACAAAACTCACCCAGCTCCCAAGGGTTTCGAGGGGGGACCAGCACTCGGGCGAGCAGGCTGAGGAAGAAAAGATTCGTGAATTAGCCGAAAGAAGGGGATTACCAGATCCAGATTTAGAAGTAGATAAATTAACCAAGAGCAGACGTTATGATGCGGTTTCCGAGACTCTACGCAAAACATTTCTTGCGATGGGAGAAGATATCCGGGTGGTGCTCATCAAACTTGCTGATAGGCTGCATAATATGCGTACTCTTGGACATTTACCCGAAAATAAGCGCAAACGAATCGCCCAACAAACAATGGATATATTTGCGCCGCTTGCGAACCGCCTTGGAATATGGCAGATAAAATGGGAGCTCGAAGATTTAGCTTTTCGATATCTGCAGCCTGATACTTATAAGGAAATCGCGGAAAATTTAGCTTCACGAAGGACGGATCGTGAACTTGAAATGAAGGGGGTCATTAGCAGCCTGCAGTCTGTTTTATCCAAAGAGAGCATTAAACCTGAGATATCTGGTAGGCCAAAACATATCTATTCAATTTATAAAAAGATGCATCGCAAGGGAGTACCCTTCGAGATGGTTTTCGATGTCCGGGGAGTACGCATAGTCGTACCCAATATTCCGACCTGCTATTCGACATTGGGTGAAATCCACACCCGTTGGCGACCTATACCTGATGAGTTCGATGACTATATCGCTGCCCCAAAGGATAATTTTTACCAATCTTTACATACCGCAGTCATTTTCAATGATGGAAAGACACTCGAGATACAAATCCGCACTCCTGAGATGGATCAGGGAGCTGAATATGGTATCGCTTCTCATTGGCGGTATAAAGAGGGTGTAGAACGGGATGAGGATTATGAGCGCCGCATTATCTGGCTGCGTTCTTTGATGGAATGGCGGCAGGATGTAATAGATGCTGGAGAATTTGTTGATGGTTTAAAATCAGATGTATTCGAAGATCGTGTATACCTTTTTACTCCCCGGGGGGATATCATAGATTTACCAGCAGGATCGACACCTATTGATTTCGCTTATCATGTGCATACTGATGTAGGGCATCGCTGCCGGGGGGCAAAAGTCAATGGAAAATTGGTTTCACTGGATAACCAATTGAATACCGGGGAAAAAATTGAAATCCTTACGGCGAAGCGGGGAGGACCGAGTCTTGATTGGCTCAATCCTAATTTAGGGTTAGTGAAAACGCAACGAGCACGCTCAAAAATCCGCCGTTGGTTCAAAGTTCAAGCTCGAGAAAAGAACATCAATCAAGGCAAAACTTTGCTAGAAAAAGAGCTTAGACGACTTGGTTTAAGTAAACTAAATCTTGAGAATCTTGCCAAAGAATTTGATTTTCGTACTGTTGATGATTTGTATGAAGCCTTAGGTAATGGTGATATTTCAATTGGTCGCATAGTAAATCACCTGACTGTACCGGAAAGCGAAGCGGAAGAATTTAAGATCATTGCTCATCCTTCTCCAGAGGCGACCACACCGGCACCAGATTCGGTAGTAATTTTGGGTCTGCGGGGATTATTAACTAATTTTGCAAGATGCTGCAATCCAGCACCGGGTGATGATATCGTTGGATATATCACCCGCGGTCGTGGAGCAACAATTCATCGCCAGGACTGTCCCAACATTATGAGGATTAAAGACCGGGAGCGTTTGGTAAAGGTTTCTTGGGGCGAAGCAAAGAACACTTATCCGGTACCGGTCAGAATGAAAGCTTATGACCGGGATGGCTTAATGAGAGATGTCTCAACACTGATCGCCGAGGAAGGGATCAATATGGGTAAGGTCAGTGTGGATATCAATAACAATCTTGCTATTTTTGATATGGTTTTGGAAGTTCGCGATCTGGCTCAATTGAGTAAAGTTCTAGATCGTTTGGAAAACCTTGCTAATGTCCTTGAAGCTCAACGCGTAAGACCAGGTTAGTATGTGCTATTGGGAGATACCAATTGATTAGTGTTAACGAAGCCCTACAGAGGTTGTTATCCTCATTTCATCCGGTGCAAAGTGAATCGATCCTGTTATCAGAGTCGGCTGGACGAGTCTTATATGAGGGAGTTAAATCCGAGATCGACTTACCGCTCTTCACCAATTCCAGTATGGATGGTTTTGCGGTACGTTCGATCGATGTTAGTAAAGCAAGCAAAAATCACCCAGTAACGCTCTCCATCGTGGAAGATATTCCCGCTGGGAAAATCCCATCAATTCATCTTGAAGAAAACCAGTCCTCCAGAATCATGACTGGTGCGCCCATACCCTCTGGTGCTGATGCAGTTATTCCTGTTGAGGATACTGACCAGTATGATCTAAAATCTCGTTCCTCTTATGATCTCCCACCAGCAATAACTGTTTATCGGGCAGTTGGTCCAGGAGATTACATCCGCCATAAAGGGGAGGATGTGAAGAAGAATGAGGTAGTTCTGCATGCCAATTCTCCTCTAAAGCCTCAGGAATTAGGGATTTTGGCAATGCTGGGTAAAGCACAAATCTCAGTTTATCGCCGTCCAAAAATTATCATTCTGTCAACTGGTGATGAATTAGTTCCAGTAGAAGTGCCATTACAGTCTGGCCAGATCCATGATTCTAATGCATATACCTTATCCGCATTAATTGAACGAGATTTTGGAGATCCTGAATATTTGGGTATCGTTTCGGATAATGAGGATTCGGTACGCGAATTTCTGATCACTGCAGTTGCGAAATCTGCTGACCTAATCCTTTCCTCAGCCGGGGTTAGTGTTGGGGTATTTGATTTTGTGAGAACTGTAGTCCAGAGTGATGGAAATTTAAATTTTTGGCGGGTAAATATGCGTCCTGGAAAACCCATCGCGTTCGGAGATTTCCAAGGTGTACCCTTTATCGGTCTTCCCGGAAACCCGGTATCTGCTTTTGTTGGTTATGAAGTATTCGTTCGTCCAGCAATCCTGAAATTATCTGGGATACAAGATGTGCCGAGGTACAGGATAAAAGCTAAGTTGATTGAGGATATCGAATCTGATGGGCGGGAAAGTTATCTCCGAGGGATTATACATTTGAAGAATGATGAATGGATTGCCCGTCTGACAGGTCATCAAGGTTCGGGAAATTTACTGTCTCTAGTCCAGGCAAACGCTTTACTGATTATACCGTCTGGTGTAAAATCGCTGGCAGCAGGAGCAGAAGTAGATGCTTGGTTGCTGGACTAAACCAATCGCGCTGCAATCTTGATTGCTGATATCGTGGGAATATTTATCATTAGGATTCGGATTTTTCTATTTTGATGATGTACACACATCCTGAAAGCAACAAGCCCCAATTGCATCATTTCGGCTATAATTTTGGTGTTTCATTTGGTCCTGTCCATATTTATTAATGATACAAAATACGGGAGAGAAGAGTGCACAATCCAGTTCATCAATCAGGAGGTGAGTATGCCTCGAATACGATGCCATTATATTGACTGTGTGTTTATAGATGATGGATATTGTATTGCCGCAGCTGTTGAGGTCGATCCTGATGTCGGATGTATGACATTCTCGAGAGCTGCAGATTTAGCTGATGGTGATTGGGAAGACCCGGAGGAGGAGTTAGAAGACTGGGAGGCTGTTGATTTAGAAGAGGATGATGACGAACTCTGGCTGGACGAAGATGAATTCTGAAGCTAGCTATTGGGCTCATAAAACTCATTAGGTAAATCAAAATAATACAAGCCCCAGAAAAAGGGGCTTGTTTGATCTCAGCAATTAGTTTTCCTTTTCAAGGCTGCCAGATAACTGCCATATTGCCGAGCGCAGACCAGGATTCAAGAAACTGTTTTAAATCTTCTTCGTAAATTGTACCCCCATTCAGATAAAATACGCTGTCCTGAGTGTAACCAGTGAGAACCACGGTGTGTTCATAGCGGGCGACGGTTGAAAGATGACCGTCGCTGGATTGGTAGTAGACAGGGATACCATTACCGATTGGATTTGATCCAACGATCCAAACAATCACTGGTTTGCCATTAGAAATTTCTGCTTTGAGATGGTTCCAGGAAAGGTAACTCTGTGCGTCAGCCGGCAGCCCATATTTGCGTAAGCGTTTCGCGATCGGTTCTGCATGTACGCCATACGCAAAGGGAGGGATTTGTCCCCAGGTGCCCCGAACGTTACCGACGAAACCCCGGTCAGGATTTTCCGAGGGGGGTAAACCATCGAAGAATTCATACTCATTGATGTTCACACCAAAGAAGTTTGCCCAATCAACTGCCGATCGTGATTCACAATCCAGTGGAAGGGCTTGACCTTGACCGCTAACTCCGGATATTTGGGCTTGCTTTGGTAAACCAGAAGGTGGGGGTTGTGTGGGGATTACCACTGGGGAGTCTATTAACTCAACGCCAAGACACCATTGATTGATTCTGCCGCTATCAAATGGTGACAGGTCTGATACTGTTAAAGTCCAATTCCCCGCGATAAAATCGCTGTCAAACATTGTTAATGGTTGATCAGGAATGTAAGATCCTGCGATAGCTGTCTCAATGTAATCGTTGACACCGATAGCAACCGGGTATAAAGAGCACTCGTTTTCAACAGGAAGAGAGACATCGTCATCGAGGATTGTTTTGATATTATTTAATTTGCATCCCTCATCGTTTGTCCCGGGCGCACTACCAGGACGGTTGATTAACTCGATCATCTGCCCACTTTCCACGTGTTGCAATGTGATAAATAAATCGCCAACCCACGAGTGATCGATATCCAAGCGGACGTCGAGATCAGCAATAAACCGCGGATCATCGATCGTAATCGTGCTTATGACTCCCCCCTGATTATTATCCGGAATCCCTTGAGCAGAATTGCTGCAGAAGATGGTTTTTGGATATATCCCGGCCGGTGGTGGGATCGGTGTTGGATCGGGAGGACGGAATACGATTGGTAAACTAAAGGAGAAATCTGTCTCGAAGCTTTGTGAACCATCAGTGTTGGGCTCTGGATTCGATTGGGCTGCTGCGGAATAAAATAAAGTCGTGGAAACCATCAAAATGGCGCAAAGTATAAAGATTGTGATGAAATATTTATGTCGTCGCATCATATTAGTTTTCATTAATTTGGGATTGGAAATCTTCAAGACAAAGAGTTGCAAAAACGATGCCAACACTGACGGAACAGTGATAGGTCTCAATATGATGTAATATTATTCTAACCATTTTCAGTTCTCGCGAATCAGGGTTATGTGGTGACGATATGTTTGAGATGCTGGTATTTATTTTCGGTGTGTATGCATTTACATTTGGGAGTGTTAGGTTGCCTTGGAATCTTAGAGTGGTTGGGTGGAGAGCTCGGGTGGCGGGATTATTCTTGATGGCTCCCTTACCTATCCTGATCCTGCTCGGGCAGGTCGCTGGTCAAGGTGTAGATCAAGAGGCTGCCCAGTCATTCTACGGTATTATGGAACTGGTTATTGTGCTGTTAGGCATACTTGGCGCGGCTGTGTTTTCATTTTTCACCCGGTCAAGAGTCACGAGTGATCAGGGGGATGAAGAATAGCAAGCATCTGGATCAGCTCTCAATATTGATTGCTTCAAGAAAAAACTCCTCACCAGAGAGTATTTTTACATTGATGCTTTGGCAATTAGGACATGCCATCATGTTATTTGTGGGGTGATATCTTTGCTCGCAATCGAGACATTGTATTTCTGTATCTTTCCGTTGGAAGTGCAGGGTCGCTCCTTCTGCTGGTGTGTCTTTAGCGATGATATCCCAATAAAACTGCACCGAATCATCAACTACCGAGGCTAGCTCCCCAATCACCAGATAGAGATCTGTGATCCGGTTTGCTTTCGCATTATCTCCGTGCCTGAGGGCAATTTCTAAGAGGCTTTCCGTGATTGTGAGTTCATGCATATGGATGTTTTTTCCGTGGCAGAGATTTTTATAATTAATTGTAGTTCTGCAAAAACTCGAGGATGACCGGATTATATTGATCTGGTTTTTCCACAGTTACCGCATGTCCTGCATCTTGTATAAATATGTGCTGCGCGTCAGGGATTAACTTGGCTAATTCAACTTGACTTGCAGGCGGAACCACTGTATCTCTTCCTCCAGTAATAACCAGAGTAGGGGTTTGGATTTCCCCGACCCTGGAGGAGGCGTCGAAAGAGGCGAGAGAGCGCATCGTAGAGCGGTATCCCCGAGGGTTTGATTGGTTGACTTGTTCTCTGAATTTTTCTCGCAGAACTTTCTGCCCTGGATCGGGAAACAATCTGTTCGAAACATATTTTGCTTGAGTCTCAATACCGCTTAGATGGACCAAGATTAAACGAATTCCGTAGAAAAACCAAAGGGATAATCTCTTGGGTCGCAGTTTGGCAAAGGAATTCGTTATCAGGAGCGATTTGACCAGGTCAGGCCTGGTCAGGACTATTTGCAGGGCGACTGTGCCCCCAAGGGAGATCCCAACCAGGTGAAATTTCTCTTGCCTCAACAGCTGCATTAAACAGATCAGATCCTGAGCCATTATACTGGGATTATTGCCTCCACCAGGATAGGTGCTTTTACCGAAGCCGCGCATATCGGGTACGATCACCCGGTATCCTTCACCTGTCAAGGCGGGAATTTGAAGCTGCCAAGAATCTCCAGAAGCACCAAGACCGTGCAGGAGAACGATTGTAGGGGATCCTAGAGGATTGAAATCTTGATAATGAATCGTTAAACCTGGCTCAAGTCTTATCTCTGCCATACTAATTGATGAATTAGGACGATGTGTTGGATATGCTTTAATATCTTCCAAAGGTAGTTGGACAATCATACCCCCAATCCAGTTATGGATCCAATCAAGCGTATTTGCTCTAAAGTAAAAACATTTGTTTACTTTAGCCAGGATTCACAATTGGGTACCTTAATCTACTATTATGCTTTGGATTCCTCGACCGGTTCTTCTTCCTGGTTTTCTTCTTCGCCTTCTGGACCCTGTAAACCATCCTTAAAAGCTTTAATCCCACTGCCCATTTCACCGGCAATTTTGCTGATCCGACCTACTCCGAACAAAACCAGAACTATAACCAGGACGATAAGAAGTTCAGTAACTCCAAAACCACCGAGCATTATATTTTCTCCTAAATTATTATCATAATCAAATGACCATGAGAATCCACGTTCTGATCTATTTATTATAAAGCATATTAGTTGAATTTTATCGTTCCCATGGAGAATCTCATATTTTCCGGTTTTGGGAGAGAATTGCGATCTGAAAATTCAGCATGGTAGAATATTTTTTCCTGTTCGAGTTGAGTTGAAGATATTGTTGGTAAATTAACTGGTGGAAAACAAATAGTATGTCCAATCGTGTAATTATTGTTGGAGGGGGATTGGCTGGGAGTGAAGCAGCCTGGCAGGCAGCTAATGGTGGCCTTTCTGTAGAGCTTTATGAAATGCGTCCAGAGTTGAATACCGGCGCGCACACCAGTTCAGATCTGGCTGAATTGGTTTGTTCAAATTCATTGGGTTCGAATATTCTTGATCGCGCATCTGGTCTCCTCAAGCAAGAACTCCGCATTCTTGATTCGCTTCTGATCCAATGCGCTGATCAAACAGCTTTACCCGCTGGAGGTGCTCTGGCTGTTGACCGTGAAGGGTTTGCGAGTTTAGTCACGGAAAAGATTAATTCTCACCCGAATATTGAAGTCATCCGCAAGGAAATGAAAGAGATTCCTGAAACGCTGGCTATCATTGCATCTGGTCCTTTGACGTCAAAAAATTTATCGGATGCGGTAGTTAGATTCTCGGGACATGAAAATCTATATTTCTTCGATGCGATTGCCCCGATTGTAGGGCTTGATTCTGTGGATATGGAAGTTGCTTATAGGGGTTCGCGTTACGGACGAGGTACCCAAGATCAGGGGGATTACATTAATTGCCCGATGAACAAATCAGAATATGAAGCGTTTGTCGAGGTTCTTTCAAAAGCAGAACGCATAAAATTAAAGGATTTCGATCAAGGCTTTCAGAATGGTGGCGGTGTAATTGCGGGTGCACATCAATATTTCGAAGGATGCCTACCGATCGAGGTTTTAGCAGGAAGAGATGAGAGAGCTTTAGCATTTGGTCCCCTCAGACCTGTTGGATTAACCGATCCACGCTCTGGTGAGCGACCGCACGCAGTTGTCCAATTAAGACAGGATAATCTCGCTGGAACAATGTACAACCTCGTAGGATTCCAGACCAATCTAAAATTTTCTGAACAGCGACGTGTGTTTCGAATGATACCTGGGCTTGAAAACGCAGAATTCTTAAGGTTTGGACAGATGCACCGGAATACATTTTTATTCTCTCCCAATCTGATTGAGCCTACCATGCAGTCAAAGCAAAGAGCCGGTTTATTTTTTGCTGGACAGATTACGGGTATTGAAGGGTATGCGGGAAATATCGCTTCAGGTTTATTGGCAGGTAGAAACAGCACCCGCTATTTTGAAGGAAAACAGCTGCACTCATATCCGAGAGAAACGATGATCGGTGCGCTCTGTCACTACATCACACATGCCGCACCTCAAGATTTCCAACCTATGAAAGCGAATTTTGGTATTTTGCCTCCTCTAGAATCAACAAGGAAGCTGAATAAGCGACAGCGTGCGGCCGCTTATTCAGAAAGGGCACTCAACCAATTGAAGCATTATATAAACACCTCAGAGAATTAAAGGGGATCTGCTGCGATAATGCGCATAGCCATCTTGGACACCATACTGATGTTCTCCACTGCTTATCGAAAGAACCAACTACTCCTAGTTATTGTCTTATCGATCAGCATGTCATCCTGTATCTCTCAGATTCCTAAATCTGAAACTCCAGCATTCAATCCAAAGCGCGCTTTTCAGGATCTGGAATATCAAGTCGATCTAGGACCGAGAGTGATCGGGAGCCATGCACACGAGCAGGTCAGGTCCTGGTTGCTATCCACCAGTAAAGATCTGGGTTGGGAAGTGGAAGACCAAACCTTATATTATGGGGGACACGAAATTCAAAACATAATAGCGAAAAGAGAAATTAATGACAATTACCCTTGGGTCATTCTTGGCGCGCACTATGATTCGAGAATAATCGCAGATCGTGATCCACTTCCAGAGAACAGAACTAAACCAGTTCCTGGGGCAAATGATGGCGCTTCTGGTGTATCAGTTTTACTTGAACTAGCCAGAATCCTACCTGATGATTTGCAGGCCAATATCTGGTTAGTTTATTTTGACGCTGAAGATAATGGCAGTATGCCAGGAGGAGAATGGATCCTTGGTTCGCGGGCATTCGTTGAATCATTGCAAGGAAAACCCGACGCAGTTGTGATCGTTGATATGGTCGGTGATGCAGAGTTGAATATCCACATAGAAAAAAATTCTGATCCGAATTTAGCTCAAGAAATTTGGGGGATTGCAGAATTGCTGGGATATGAAAATGAATTTATTAACTTGCCAAAGCACCGAATCATAGACGACCATTTACCTTTTATCCAAGCTGGAATTCCCGCAGTTGATATTATCGACTTCGATTACCCATATTGGCATACAGTCGCTGATACCACTGATAAAGTGTCACCAAAAAGCTTAAAAATAGTGGGGGATGTTGTCCAAAAATGGCTTATTGAAAGATATAGTGTAAATCCTTAATCCTGTTGGTCAATCTGAACTATCTGAATTGATAGGGATAGAGACATCAATTTTAACCAACCTGGATTAAACTATATTTATGTCTTCCAGTATCCTTTTGGATCAGATCCGCGAGAAAGTTTTAGATTCGTATTCAATAGATTCAACCAACCGAGACGAATCACCATGGCTTCCATTGGAGTTGGTGGTTGAATTCATGGACCATCTTCGCATTGCTATCAATGATAAAGAACCAAATCAAATGGATGCTTTATTGGATGAGTGGTTGTCATTCAATAATTATGGTCAAAAAAAATCTTTTGCATTAGAAGTGAACTCTCTAGTTATATATATATACAATTGCTCACAGCTCGAACTATCTATTGAACAATCGAACCAATTAATTGCGGAATTATTCCCAATCTTGGCCCATACCAGCCAATATATTTACCAGAATGACTTTACTCAAATTCTTAATCAAATGAATCAGGAGCAAGCTTCTTTAGAAAAGTTGGATCAAAGTAAATCTGATTTCATATCCATTGCCGCCCATGAACTGAAAACTCCTTTAACGCTCCTGGAGGGCTATACTTCCATGCTGAGAGAGATCATCGAACAAAAGAAGATCTTCGATGAGCACATATTTTTACTCTTAGATGGCATGGATAGCGGGTCTCGTCGTTTACGCGAGATAATAAGTGATATGATCGATGTATCATTGATTGATAATGAAATGCTCTCTCTCAGCTTCCAGCCGACTTGGTTAATCAAGTTACTGGTGAAAATTGAGCAGGAATATCAACCAGCTGTTCAATCTCGTTTGATGTCTCTCGATATAAACAGGTTCGATGGGGACGAAGTTCTGAATTTTTATGATGGAGAACGGATTTTTCAAGCGATCTCTAATGTTGTTTCTAATGCGATAAAATACACTCCAGATGGAGGTAAAATTATCGTTGATGGTCGCAAATTAGAAGATTATTATGAACTATTGGTTATTGACAATGGAATTGGAATAGATCCACTCAATCAAGCTGAGATATTCAATAAATTACATCCAATAGGAGATGTATCGTTTCACTCAAGCGGAAAAACAAAATTTAAGGGTGGTGGTCCAGGTCTAGGACTTCCTATCGCAAAAGGTATTATTGAGGCTCACGGAGGGAGGATTTGGGTTGAATCGGATGGTTATGATGAAATCATATGTCCCGGATCAACCTTTCACATTTTACTCCCCATATTAAATGAACCCCCGGACCAGGGAACCGACATTTTATTCAAACCGCAGTTCATTCAAAAATCTACCCCTGAGAATTGATCTCATGAAAACAGTTAAAAACACGATCCAACATACAGAGCGAGCGTTCCTGGTTGGCGTCGATTTGCGACAGGAAGAAGATTTACTGTCAGTCGATGATTCTCTTGCTGAACTTGCCCTCCTGGCTGAAACTGCAGGATTGGAAGTGGTTGGCTCGACCACCCAGCGGTTAAATGCACCAAAACCAAAAACTTTTATTGGTATTGGTAAAGTAGAAGAAGTAATTGCATTGGTGGGGGAAGTCCAAGCTGATGTAGTGGTTTTCGATGAAGAATTGTCTGGACGGCACTTAAGGGAGCTTGAGAAAATCTTCGGAGATCAGATTCGGATTCTCGATCGGACTGCTCTGATACTGGATATATTTGCCTTACACGCGAATACCCGGGAAGGTGCTCTCCAGGTGGAATTAGCCCAATATGAATATCGCTTGACCCGTTTAACCAGAGCTTGGACGCATTTAGCCAGACAAGCTGGAGGTGGAGGAGGCAGGTCAGGTGGTGCTGGGGGTGTCGGTCTAAGGGGACCCGGAGAAACCCAGCTGGAGGTTGACCGGCGCATAATTCGGGACCGAATCGGTAGTCTCAAGACTCATATTGAGAAAGTGCGCACCCACCGCCAGCAATACCGGTCACGGCGGAAACGTTCGAAAATACCTGTCGTGGCTTTGGTTGGCTATACAAATGCAGGAAAATCAACTTTGCTTAATCATTTAACAGGAGCAGATGTTTACGTTGCAGATCAATTGTTTGCGACTCTTGATCCAACCACCCGGCGGGTCGAATTTCCTGGTGGTCAAATCGCATTGTTTACAGATACTGTGGGTTTTATCCAAAAGCTTCCCACAACCCTGATTGCGGCGTTTAGGGCGACCTTGGAAGAAATTACAGAGGCAGATTTATTGCTTCACGTTGTGGATGTAACACATCCGAATGCACACGCGCAATCCAAAGCTGTTTTTCACACATTGGAAGATATTCATGCAGATCATATTCCAGTCATCAGCGCATTAAATAAGATTGATCTCTTGGAAAATACAGATGGAGCTCGAAAATCTTTAGAGGAATTTCCCAAAGCAGTGGCGATTTCAGCCCTGACAGGTGAAGGAATTAACGATTTATTGAAATCGGTCAATGCAATGCTATTTGTAAATTTCGTGTCCGTGTCTCTCTGGCTTCCTTACCGGGAAGGTGGTTTGATTTCCCAATTTCACGAACAAGGACATGTAGAGATGGTTGAGCATGATGAAAACGGCATCCAAATCAAAGGCATGCTCCCCAATCGCTTGGTGGCTCGTTATACCCCCTTTATCGTCCAAAATAAATAGGCAAGAAGAAAAAGTAATGTTGCGATTATTCAACCGATTACTAGACGCAGCAGCTGAATTCCTTGCTCATCGCAAGGGATTGCTGCCGGCATTCGGCATTTTGTTGGTTCTGATCAATGCTATCCTGCAATTTTTCCCTGCAGGTGGAGTGCTTGTTGAAACGAATATTCTGCTCCATCTAGGTGTTATTATTGCAGTTCTGGGAATCATGCTGGCTTGGGCATTGTGATCAGATAATTGGTCCCGATGCTTTGATAGCTGCATCTGTCTGATCCTCAAATTTTCGAAAATTGTCAATGAAACGAGCGGCAAGATCGTGATATCTGGTAGTGTATTCTTTCTCGCTTGGCCAGGCTAGTGAGGGATTTAGGACATCATCGGGCACGTCTGGGCAGTGATTTGGGACCTCAAATCCAAATATTGGATCCCTGGTGTAGCTAACATCATTCAATGCCTCAGAAAGGGCTGCTTTGAGCATTGCACGGGTGTATTTGATGCTGATCCGCTTTCCAATCCCATAGGGTCCGCCCACCCAACCTGTATTTAGAAGCCAACAGGTTACTCCGTATCGCTCAATTTTATTCCTCAACAAATCAGCATAATAGTCTGGATGGTGGACCATAAAAGGTGCTCCAAAACAGGTGCTGAAGGTTATTTCTGGTTCTTGGCCTAATCCAATCTCAGTACCGGCAACTTTAGAAGTATAACCAGATATGAAATGATAAAGCGCTTGATCTGTTGAAAGTCGAGCAATTGGCGGCATCACTCCTGAGGCATCACAAGTTAGCAAGATAATATTGGTCGGATGGCCAGCTTTCTTCTCTATGATGGCGTTATCGATAAATTCTAAAGGATAAGAGGCACGCGTGTTCTCTGTTATTGATTCATCATCGAGGTCGATCAAGCGAGTCACCGGATCGAAAACTACATTTTCAAGAATTGTTCCAAATTTTCTGGTGCAGGCAAAGATTTGAGGTTCTGCACTGGGGGAAAGTTGGATCACTTTTGCATAGCTCCCGGCTTCGAAGTTGAAAACACCTTCATTGCTCCATCCATGTTCGTCATCACCAATCAATTTTCTTTCAGGATCAGCAGATAAGGTGGTTTTTCCAGTACCGGAAAGCCCGAAGAATAAAGCTACATCTCCATCATCACCAACATTGGCAGAGCAATGCATGGTCATGACGTTTTGTAAGGGCAGCAAATAATTGAGGACTGAGAAGATCGATTTCTTGATCTCGCCCCCATAGGACGTATTTCCTATGATGCAGAGTCCTTTTTCGAAGCTTAAAGCAATAAAGGTCTTTGTTGGAGTACCATCAATCGATGGGTAAGCCTGGAAGGAAGGCACGCACATCACGGTGAACTTTGGGAAATGCCGGCGGTATTCCTCATTCGTTTCCGGTAGGATGAACATATTTCGTGCAAATAGACTGTGCCAGGCATATTCACTGATGATGCGGATCGGTATTCTATAATTGAGATCAGCCCCACCATAACAATCCTGGATAAAGAGGTCTCTCCCCTGAAGAAATCCTTGTAATCGAGCAAATAAGGTTTCGAATTTTTCTGCATCAAATGGTCGATTATATTCTCCCCACCATATATGCCCTTCAGTTTCAGCTTCACGAACGATGAATTTATCATTCGCGGCTCGGGCGGTATGTTTACCGGTGTTTACTACAATCGGTCCTTGGTGAGATAGCTTACCTTCGCTTCGAAAAATGATCTCCTCATATAGTGCTTCTGTGGGAAGATTCCAATAGGCAGTCCTTAGATTACTTATCCCGTGGTTTTTTAGACCATAATCACTCTTTAATTCATGCGCTTGATGTTCTGCTGGCGTTTCGATATTGAGTAGATTATTCATAACCAATCCCTGATCAACTTGCGATCGCCAATGTAAATTTCGCGGGGAGATTCAGGATCCAGAGCCCATTTCATCCTGGCAATCCCCTCGGTGATATCTTTAACAGACCCGGAGTAACTGATCCGCAGGTGCCCTTCAATCCCAAATTCAATTCCAGGAACTGTAACCACGAGTGCTTTCTTGAGCAGGAAATCAGCGAGATCGACAGAGTCTTCTCGGTATGCTCGGAAATCAGGAAGACAATAAAATGTTCCCTGAGGTTTATTTACCCGGATGCCATTAAATGATCTTAATTCTTGCATCACCACATTGCGATTGTTTTCGATGGTTAGTCTCAGGCTCTCCACATAGCTCTGAATTCCATTGAGAGCACCTTCAGCAGCAGATTGTAAGATGGTCGCTGGACTTGATGTCATCTGTGCCTGGACGTTGGTCATTACATCAACTAATCTGCGGCTGGCGATCACCCATCCAATCCGGAAACCAGTCATACCATAAGCCTTTGAGACACCATTGGTGACGATAACTTTCGTGGTTTCAATGTCATTATGGGTGAATTGGTACCCTGGACTAGCTTTTCCACCATCAAAAACTAGTCGGTGATAAATGTCATCCATGATCAGGTAGATACCTTTGGATTCACAAAACTCAACGATTTCTTGGATGAAATCCTCCGGGAATATCATACCGGAAGGATTATTGGGACTATTAATGATAATCGCCTTGGTGTAAGAAGTCACTGCTTCATGGATATCCTCCATCCTGGGATAGAAACTGCCATCCTTGGGCGTGACGATAATTGGCACTCCATAAGCCATTTTTACCATCTCCGGGTAGCTCACCCAATAAGGTGCCGGGATTATGACTTCATCTTGGGGATCGACCAAACTGAATATGAGATTAAACAGGGATTGTTTGGCTCCATTGGTGACAAGGATGTTTTCCGGATCCACGATTCGGTTGTAATTCTCTTCAGTATATTTGATGATAGCTTTTTTTAAGGAGGGAGTTCCATCCGTGGGAGTATATTTGACATCACCAGAATTTAACTTATTTGCAGCCCCCAGGATCGCTGTGAAAGGTGTTTTGTTCTTCGGTTCTCCGATTCCGAGGTGAATGACCGGCAAGCCGCGTTCCCGTAGCAAACGTGCTTCTTCATTGAGTCGTAAGGTGGGTGAATCAACAATCGACCTAGCCAGCTGACTGATACTCATCGGATTTAGGTTCTCCTGTGGAATTTGTTCCTATCCACTGATTCAGAGTTGCCTTGATTTGAAAGTTGTTCTCGTCATTTTGAGGAAGTTTATCCCAAATTAATTCTTCGGTCAATGTGAATATCATCTGTGAATGATCTTTGAGGTATTATATAGTTTCTACCATAGTAAGAATATCAATTTTCCATACCTGATAATTATCGACCGAAAATATAATCCACATTGTCGAATCAAGCTTCCAAAACTCTACCAGATTTCGTAAATTCACTCACCGGTTCAGTTCAAGGGGAGATCAGAACGGATCAGGTAACCCGGGTTTTGTACAGCACGGATGCTTCTATCTACCAAGTTGAGCCTTTAGGAGTATTTTTTCCGAAAAATGTTGATGATATTTCAACTTTTCTGCAGACAGCCGACGAATTCAATGTACCTGTCCTCCCGCGTGGATCCGGTTCCAGTCTTGCGGGACAAGCAATTGGGCCAGGATTTATTATCGATTGCTCTCGCTATCTCGATAAAATTATCGAGTTAAATCCTGAAGAGAGGAGTGCAATAGTTGAACCAGGTTTGATATTGGCTGAATTAAATCGTTCCGTCGAAAAATTTGGACTGCAGTTTGGACCAGATCCAGCTTCTGGAGAGCGTGCAACTTTTGGCGGAATCATCGGTAACAATGCTACGGGTGCTCATTCAATTAGTTATGGAATGGCCGCTGACCATGTGATATCACTCGAGATGAACCTTTCTGATGGTTCATTGGCGGATTTTACTGAATTAGATATGAGCGAGGCTCAACGCAGGTCAGCGTTACCTACCCGGGAGGGAGATATTTATCGAGCAGTTTTGTCAATTCGGGAAAATTATGCTCATAAAATTATTACTAATTGGCCTAAAACATGGCGGAGAGCTAGTGGATACAATCTCAATTACTTACTTCCCTGGTCTCCATCTCGACCCCCTCAATGGGAAGCTCCCGGTCAAGTCACTCCATCAGATAATCTTCCTTATCCTCCTGTGAGACCTGGTTCAATGAACCTTGCTACCATCATGGCAGGATCAGAAGGAAGTTTGGGTGTTATTCGCAGGGCGAAGATAAGATTGGTTCCCAAGGCACAATTTACCTGCTTGGTATTACTTTCTTTTGCTGATCTCATTTCCGCGTGCGATGCAGTTGCTGGCTTGCTGGAGATGCAGCCTTCAGCAATTGAGCTGATCCCATCCAATATGGTCAAATTGGCAAGAACGATCCCTGCCTATGCAAAACAGATTTCAGTTCTTGATGGATTAATTAGTCCCGACCATGGATTCCCAAATCTGCTCGCAGTTGAATTCTCGGGCGAACAGTTCAGTGAATTGAAAGATTTAGCGCATAAAGCAGCTGCACTAACCAAATCCCCGTCCTTAATTGCAGAAGACGAACACCTCCAAACGCAAATTTGGAATGTCAGAAAAGTTGGTTTGGGTATATTAATGTCCATACCCGGTGATATGAAGCCCATACCTTTTGTCGAGGATGTATCGGTCCCAGTCAACAAACTGAGTGAATTTGTAACAGAATTTGGCGCCATCCTTTCTGCATATGGCACAAAGGGTGATTTTTATGCCCATGCTTCCGCTGGATGTTTGCACATGCGCCCGTTGGTCAATTTAAAAACGAGCGCTGGTGTTGAGATGATGCGAGATATCGCGGATGAGACGATCAACTTGATTTCACGTTTGGGAGGCGCTCCCAGTGGAGAACATGGGGATGGTATAGCGCGTTCGGAATGGCTGGAAAGGGTATTCGGTCCAGATATTATCAGGGCATTTCAGGAGTTGAAATATGCTGCCGATCCCCTGGGTCTATTAAATCCAGGCAAGATCGTAAATCCCTCACGGATGGATGAATTCATTCGTTATGGTAGTCGCTATTCCGTTGAGAATAGGCAAACTGTTCTAGATTTCTCCAGCCAGAACGGATTTATTGGTGCGGTTGAGATGTGTAACGGGGCAGGAGTATGCCGAAAATTAGATGGAGTCATGTGCCCATCTTTCCAGGCCACTCGGGAGGAGATGCACAGCACGAGAGGTCGTGCGAATTTGCTTCGTGCTTTGTTGACAATCGGATTATCGAGCGACGAAAAGATATCCTCTGCAGATGTTTACCAGGCTCTCGACCTATGCCTCGCTTGTAAGGGCTGCAAATCTGAATGTCCTTCAGCAGTAGACATGGCTAAGATGAAATATGAATTTCTTGAACAATATTATCAACCAGGGTTAACGCATCGGCATCCGCTGCGAGATTATCTATTTGCCTATATTGATATCTTTAGCCAATTTGGTACCTTATTTAAACCGCTTGCAAATACTCTTTTGGGGAATCAACATCGATTTGGAGTGGGGGAGGACTGGTTTGGAGTATCGCGTAAACGCAGCTTGCCTATGCTTTGTGATTCTGGCACAATGCGATCTCAGCTGGATGAATATCAATTGCATTCACCCCAAGAGGAGTCTCTAGAAGAAGTACTATTTCTCCTTGATCCATTTACTGAGTATTACCAACCCGAAATTGGTATCGCGGCCTGGAAAGTATTATCAGCTGCTGGTTGTAAAGTCCGTGTAATCCCGGTGCTTGGTTCGGGAAGGACAAAATTATCAAAAGGGTTCGTACG
>JALHTN010000603.1 GCA_022865865.1 Anaerolineales bacterium | reverse complement strand
TGATTTTGCAAGGACTGACATTCTTGATTTAGAGTATAATAGGATAATATCTACCTAATTTACCCATATAGAGAGGGTGATTGTCACCCTCTTCGATAAATAGGCAAGATACAAGGTATCGAAAAATATAATAGAGTGGAGGCAATACTTACAATGAACCAGTTATATATACATTCAGTTATCAAAGTTCGCGAATGGGATAAAACAAAATCCGTTGAATACAATCGAATCCAGCATAATAATCAAGATTCAGCCAGAAGTTTTAATAAATCTACTTGGCAAGGCAAGCATGTTTTGAGCTCATGGTTCATGATGATCGCAAAGAGGTTCAAGGGCGTTTCTGCAATCAAAGCTGAGAACAGTCTCAAAGTTTGAAAATAAACTGCCCAGGTATTTAACACCGAAATTGGTATGCTCAGCCTTAGAAAAAAGTGCTGAGGTGTGAGGAGGACAAAAGAAGAACTTTTATCAAGATAAAAAAAGAGAAAATCAGGAGCTCCGGTCGAGGATCATTTAACTCGACCGGAGCTCCTTTCCTAGCCTTTCCCCCTCAGGCTGGTTCAGCGATGGGGGTCACCTCCACAACGGTTGAACCTCTGACATACAACCAGATGCTCATCACCAGCAGCCACAGCAATGCGAATGCGAGCATGATATAAGCATAGGGTGTGAGCAGCCCGAAGGCGACAACTGCGCTCGCCCAACCAAACCAGGCGGGGAACATCGCAGTGCGGAGTGAAACGAAAGCGGTCGCTCCTATAAATACTGCCATGAAGATCCCAAACATTTGCCCCATGACCTGTGTCCAAAAATCAAACATCGTGATTGCCCCTACTGGCGTGATCCCACTTGGGGTGCCGGCGCGCAGACCGGCAGCAAAGACAGCAATAAACGAGATACCTATCGCGATTGAGGCGGCAACGCCCCCACCGAAGGCTACCGCCGACAGCCGACCGCTTCCGCCTTCTTGCTCGAGTAATGCACTGCGGACGCTGCCCGCGAACCAGATCAAGGTGAAAGTCGCAATAGAGGCGATATAGCCCCCGTATAGACCCGGGAAGGGTTGCTGTTGAGATAATTTGCGACCTTCTCAGCTGGTGGCAGAAAATCATGGTTGTTGAATACAACTACACCGATCATAATAAGCCCAACTGAAATAACACCTGATAGTGGGGCTAGTCGTTCAAGACGTGATTCATTCATCATATTCCTCCGATCCATTTTTGTTTTCGAATTATCTGGCTTCACAGAGTGAATTCAGTGGCTATATGCTACCTGCAGACGATGTGAATTGTCATGGGGCAGCAGACCTAAGTTAACCGGGATATATTCCCGGAGCACTCGGGACAGGTATGAACAAGATATTTGATCAATTCAGATTAATAAAATTGGGTTTGTTATTAGAAACAGCAACCAAGTTCATCGCTAGAACCTGGCTGCTTATTGGTTGGGGTGAAGCCCCCTCCTTGGTCGGACAGATCCTGATCCTGGAACCGGAGGTGACGGGACCGAGGGGGAAGAGGTTCAATGTCGGATAGTGGAGATTCTTAACTCCGGTTAGAATGACATCTGCTTATTATTTAGACAACCCCCATTAGTTCTCTCTCAAGATGGATTCAGGAGTAATGAATTGAAATGGATTTTATCGTTAGGGCGAAGCATCTTCCCGTTGGGGAGTCAAAAATCAATGGGGTATTGCCAAGGATGCTTCGCCCCTACCTAGTTATTCAGTCAGTCAATCCGCAGCAGCGGTGCCAAGACCAGTCTCGACGAGCTGCCGGTCTTCTTCTTCAGCACCTGTTAGACGCTGCCACATTTTTGGCCACAGGAACAAAACAAGAAGTATTAAGCTGATAATCGGGGCCAGAGCGAATAAAGAGAATCGACCTAAGCTAATTGCGGTTGCATAAGCCAGTGGGATGCCAACAACCAGCTCTATGCTTCCTGAGATCAACCCAACGACGCGCATCCATTCCTTGGGTTTGAGGATAATTCCCACCGTGACCACACCCCAACCCATCATAGCAACCCAGTGCAATCGCTGGACAAGAACGAAGAGCGGAGAACCGATAGTGATGATGCGGCTGGTGCTGGAAACACCGTTCATAAAACAGGTGATGTAAGCCAATCCGGTGAACAACGCCAGCAGGGTTATGCTCCAGGAGACTCGCCCTACACCCCTTAATAAGATGAAGTATAAAATCAGGTACGGCCAGAAGAGGGTAAAGTAGACCGGCGGCAAACCGGCTGCCATGTAGGGAACATTGATGAACCAGCTGCCCAACAACGCCAGGGTGATGGCGACGACGGATAACAAGAATGCCCAGTTGGCCTTCGTGAAAAATCCATAGGCACTGACAGCAAAGAGCACACCGGCCAGAATGCCTAAATCGGCTAAAGCGGGATGTATGTATTTCAAAAGGATTTCACAACCCGGCTCTGCTGAATCAGCAGCCATACCGACACGATACCAGTTAAGAAAAATCACGTAATGACCAATGATGCCGATTAAGGCTCCTATGATGGCCAAAATCCCACCTAAGCGCATATTTGTTTTCATCGATTACCTCCGTAGATTTTGTTGATAGATCAATAGCAAATCAAATGCTATATTGCTTCCAATAAATCAGTCCCACTTCACTAAATTTAAGTTCCATAATTCATTGCTCAACTTCTCCGGTATGGCACGAGCAGCCCTGGTAGTAGGGTTCATCACGGTGGGCAGCAACGTAAACAACCGTGCCGGGTTCGATGATCAGATCACAACTTTCGAGGAAATTCGGGTCTTCTTCCCATTCGAAAATCTTAATATGACAGGGGATATAAACCGTTCCACGCCAGCTGCCATTGCATAATGTTCCCCGGACCACCTGATCGACCAGCATCTCCTGACCATTGATCTCAACTAATTGGTCAGCTGCTGGCAAGTTATCTTGTTCCGCAGGGGAGTGATTGGGATTTGAATTGGCGAGATAAGTAATGCTATCTGGTGGGCAGGCTGGAGTTTCCGGTTGGCAAGCTGCCACCAATAAGATGAGCAGCATCAGAATTACACCCAGTTTGAGTTTCATTGGTTCTTTTAAGTGCAGGTGTTAATAATTTCTTGAGTAAAATTCTATATGTGAAAGTTAGCACAATTATTTCAGACGGTCTTTGCTTTAACATAAATCCAGTGTCATAATTGATTGTTTATGATCCGATGGTCAGCAACCTGAACTGGTTTTCCTGGATGCAGCAGCTAATTTATAATTGAAGAAGCAAAAATGTAATTGCATCGCATAATAGCCATCAAGGTTTTGGAGGGTTACCGTGAATTCACTTGTGGAAATTCTGGCATCCAATGACATGTTCGCCGGTTTGCCCCAGGCTTCCCTGATTGATCTGGTGGATAATTCAATCCACAGGACATACAGGGATCAAGAGATCATCGTTCATCAGGAAGACGTCTGGCCTTATCTATTCCTGATCAGCGGGGGGAAAATTGATGCCATCAAGGAATCTGCTGAAGGGAGAGCATTTATTGCAACTTCGTTGAATGATGGTGATATCTTCTGGGGCCTGGCTTTTTTTATCCAGGGTGCACCCATGCCAGTATTGCTTCAGGCAAAAGCGGCAACCCAGGTCTATATTTGGAGTAGAGATTACCTGGTTCCCATTATTCAGCAGCACGGGAATATGTCATGGGAGTTGTGCCAGGTGATGATCAACCGCATGCAGCTGGCCAGTGCGATCGTGGAGGACCTTGCCTTCCAACCGGTGATGGGTCGCCTGGCTGGTCTGATATTGAGTGAGTTTAGTGATGCAGAAGATGAATTTAAGTCCAGGGAATTAACACTTGAAGAAATGGCATCCCGCATCGGTACCACACGCGAAATGGTATGCAGGCATTTATATCGATTTGCTGAAAAGGGGGCGATTCAAATTAATCGTACAGAGCTGAGAATTACGAATAGAGAGATGTTGGAAAAGCAATCCGGGAGATAGCGAGACTTAGAATTCTCCGCAGGTTATTCGACCTCCACTAGCCGGGAAAGGTACTGGATAGTGTTTTCCACCGTTTCACTTTCGTGAATGGTCAGCTC
>JALHTN010000602.1 GCA_022865865.1 Anaerolineales bacterium | reverse complement strand
GGTGGATATCCGGAAACTCGCTGGTGGTATAGAGGTGTTGGGCGCGCCCGTTGGCCAGGTCTGCCAGGAAAGGTGGGAGGGTCAACTCGGCTTCGTTGAGCACGAAGTGATCGACTTCTGGGAACTGCTCGTGTTCCATGGTAAAGAGCGGCCCCCCAGCCACCACTTTTACGCCAGCCTCCTTGCAGCGAGCGATCACGGCTCGTGCATCATCGCGCTGCACGATCATGGCACTGATGAAGACATAATCGGCCCAGATCAGGTCTGTGGTGGTCAGTTTGGTCGCGTTGAGGTCCACCAAGCGTTGTTCCCACTCGGCAGGCAGCATGGCCGCCACGGTTAGCAGGCCTAACGGTGGGGCGCCAGCATTCTTATGGATGAACTTCAAGGCGTGCTTGAAACTCCAAAAAGTATCTGGAATTCGGGGTAAACGAGCAGAATTTTCATTGGTACCTTGTCCGATCATTAGTCAGGTAGATCTGTACTGCAGTCTGCAGCGGGGTAACGTCGACTGGCATCTTGTTTTCTCTCATGTTAAGGAAATGATTTGAGGTAAACGATCAAGTCAGCCAGGTCATAGTCGCAGATGTCCCAACGCGGCATATCTGTGTTCAACTGCGTGCCATCGGGATCTTTACCATCCACTACCGCCAGCCGAAATTTTTCGGGGTCGAACTCGCCTTCCAAGGCTGACCAGCGAATATCTTTGGCATCCATCACCTGCATCATGCCCATGCTGTGTACGCCGCCGCGCCCATCCGGGTCATGGCATGAGGCACACGTCAGGCGGCCACCGCCGCCCATCATCCAGCCATTCGACGCCGGACCACCCGTATTATAGTCGATTACGATACCGCGTTCACTGGTGGCGGTGAAATAGATGCGTTCACCGTTCGAGCTAAAAGCCCCTGTCCCCAAGGCAGTTCCATTCGACCCCATCGACCGATTGCGTGATGCACAGGTCGCGAGTAGCAGAGTAACGATGACAGCCAACGAGCCATTAGCGATGTTTTTGATTTCCCGGTTTATGGGTCATTCTCCTGTTCTGATCAGCAGCAGGGGCGAACTGACGCTTCTTCCGCGCAATCTCGTTCGGCACGGATTGATTCAAGCGAGAATCGGCTTCCACTTTGATCAGTTTGTCTAATTGTGATCGAAGCGCGTTCAGGATAATGTCGCTATCGGCGTGCCCTTTTCCCGAATGTTGATTCGACAACTGCGCCCCGTTTCCGGCCGATGGATTAACTGGTATCCGAACCGGATTCGAGGTGGTAGGTTTAGAAAGTCTCATTTAATAAAAACTGTGTCGCTTACTCCTTTGGCGTCGCCAGAGGATTCCGGACGGGCTGGCCTGGATTGCCGCCCTGATAATAGGGGAAGGTCACCGGCAGGTCAAAACCGAAATACGCGGAAACGCGCGCCACGATCTAGCCCTTGATCTGTGCCCGGCGGATGTTGTAGGCTTTGACGGCGTCATTCCAATTGGTGCCACCCAGTTGAGAAGGAGGCATAATACCGGAGTACCCGTATGGGAAACCAAGTGGATTCTTCCGCGTCACATTGATCTAATAGGGCCAGAGAATGGGTAGGAAAATCATCGAGACGACAAATAGAAATACAGTCAGGAGAATGCCCACTCGTGTAAAGTCGAAAAACTTGTAGCCACCCGGGCCAAAGACCAGCACGTTTGCTTTATGGCCTACCGGGGTAACGAAGCTGGT
>JALHTN010000601.1 GCA_022865865.1 Anaerolineales bacterium | reverse complement strand
GGAACGACCAATCAACCCACGCAAATAGGGATCGAGGCTCGCTTCGAGTCCTGATTGTCCGTACACAGGATGTGTATATCCGATCAGCGAGCCAAGATCAGGATATTCATATACCCGTGTCAATTCCCCCGTTATGCCATCTGTGCTCACAATAGGATTATTTTCCCGATCGTTGATATCCCCACGCCTCACATACCTGTCCGCAATTGCACGGCGAGCGTTATCTGTGCGTGCAAGCAAGGCTGGCCCTCTTTGATAAGTCCACCAACCGATGACCAACGCAGCCAGCGCAAGACTTGCAAGCAAAAATCCACCAAACCGTATGTAAAGGTTTGGGTTGGATGCTGCCCTTGGACTGGTATTTCCACTTTGACTGATCAACGCAAGCAACAATAGGGAGATATAAGCAGTTAGGAGGGATGAGCCACCGTATGAAACAAATGGCAAGGTCACGCCAGTTAGTGGGAGTAAGCGAATATTTCCTCCAATGATCAGGAGACTTTGACCGATCAAGTAAGCCGTTAACCCCGCTGCCAGGTAGCGGCGGAAATTATCTGGAGCCCTTAAGCTTATCCGAATACCACTCGCCGTTAGCAGCATCAGCAATCCAATCAGCGCTACTCCCCCGAGCAGACCGCTCTCTTCCATAATTGCTGAAAAAATGAAATCGGAATGTGATACCGGCACCAAAGTTGGACTCCCCATTCCAGGTCCCCTGCCTCCTACGCCTCCATTGGCTATCGCCATGAGGGACTGCACAATCTGGTAAGAACGATTACTCGGGTCTATCCATGGATTCAACCAGGCATCGATCCTAAGGCGTACCACATCAAACAAGAAATAGCTGCTCAATCCAGCCAAAACCAACAAAAATGCACTCAAGATCAAAATAATTTTTCGTTCTGTCGCCAGATAGGCAATTACAGCGAATAGGAATAAAAAAATACTAGCTGTGCCAAGATCTCGTTGGACCAATAACAGCAGTAATGTCAATCCAGTCATCAAAAGAAGTGGAGCTAAAATTGACCATGATGATATTCCTTGGTTCGCTCGCTCATCTTCAATTTTATCTTCCGTTGCCGTAGATTTATAGGTCGCTATTGATACCCATGGCTTTTTTCCAGCCAGGTAAGCTGAAAGAAAAATAATCAGCAGCAGTTTCAGCGGTTCTGAAGGTTGCAGGTAAATACCGCAGCATCCCAACCATAAACGTGGCCCAGCAGTAGCAGCGGGATTTGTACCAAAGATTAGAGTAAATGCGGTCAAGATCAATCCCCCAGTCAACAGCACATACTTATAACGGCGCAGAAAACCCAATTGGGGAGGCAATCGCAAACCAACGCAGAACACCAGCATGGCGATAACAAACCACATTGTTTGTCGTAGACCGAAATCTGGATACAGACGCCAGATCGTCATCAAACCCCATCCACTGAGCAGTGCTGCAACCGGTAGCAAATAGGGATCTCGATCGCGCAGGTGTCGTCTCGTCTGCCAATCAGTAATGATGATCAGGATTAACCAGACAAAATATCCAATCCAGTGGTTCCATCGGTAATCGACTTCCCAACTGCGCATTCGGGCCGCAGGCGCAAGAGTCAACGCCAGCGCATACACTCCCAGGAATAAGCCTGCTAACATGAGTAAAGGCCCCTGGATGCGATTGGATGATCTTAATAGGCGGATGGATTGGGTAGCTGAAGCCATAGCGATTTTTTTTAAACCACAATACTGCTTAATCTAGGTATTTTTTAACCAGCAGGTGAAGTTGCTGTCGTGTCTCTGGCGGAATCACACCTGGATCAGTGATAAATGCATCTGCCATTGCATGCTGGCATTCACAAACTCGTTCTGGATTTAGATTGCTGATCAAATTCTTCACGGCTTGCTGTGCGACAGCTGTATTGCGGTTGAGAATCTCGATCACCATATCGACAGTTACGGGTTTCTCACTGATATGCCACACATCGTAATCTGTCACGTGAGAGAGGGTTGCGTAACAAATTTCAGCTTCCCGGGCGAGAAATGCTTCAGGAGAAGTCGTCATGCCAATGATTGACATCCCCCAGGCTCGGAAGGTGTTCGATTCCGCCCTGGTCGAGAAACGCGGTCCCTCGATGGTGATAGATGACCCACCCATATGCACAACGTTCGCTGTGGATTTTACAGCCTGGTAAACGGATTCCGATAAGTCTGCGCAAAACGGTTCTGCAATACTGACGTGGGCGACAAATCCTTGAGAGAAGAACGATCTTTTGCGATCCTTGGTGAAATCAAAAATTTGATCCGGTATAACGATATCACCCGGTGCAAAATCTTCTCGCAGTGACCCGCAAGCGCTGATACCTACTATCCGCTCCACTCCCAAACTCTTAAGCGCGTAGATATTCGCCCGGTAATTAATTTCAGTGGGAGAAATATGGTGTCCTATTCCATGCCTCGCCAGGAAAGCCACCTCTTGATCACCGAATCTCCCCACAGCAATTGGAGCGCTTGGGTTCCCAAACGGCGTCTCGATCACCTTTTCCTGAAAGTCTCCGAGACCTGGCATTGAATACAAGCCAGATCCACCAATAATAGCAATTTTGCACACGTGAGCACTCCTTATGGGTATGAATTTATCCTGAAATGACCTGACCAAAGAAAATCCTGGCTTTGGTCATTACTAGGACCCACTGTTGAGTAGATCTCTCGGCTCTTCATTGATCGATATCTTCAGCAAAACTTGACCTAATTGCAGTTCATCCCCTGACACCAGGATCGCTGGGGTGGTTACCAGCTCCAAATTTAATAAAGTCCCATTTCTCGATCGCAGATCCTCTACCCACCAGTTTCGATGGTGGTATGAAAGGCGGGCGTGCTCCGCTGAGACAGTATTGACATCCAGATTTAAATCACAAGTTTGATCCCGTCCAATCACCAGCTCCGTTACAGAAAAGTTATAAGGCCGGCTCTCTCCTTCAATGTCTGTTATTACGGTGATTTCTGGAACCCGGCGAGCATTGATTAATTCTGTTTGGCGTTTCATATCCCACCAAAGCGTATATACAGCCCAACCCAAAAATGCGTAAAGAGCTAGGGCCATTACCAAACGAAGAATGAGGAGCAATGTAGCACTCATGGTCTTGCCATGTTTGATTTACTCTTCCGAATTCGGGAAAGGCATCAGTGGTTGTGTTGAACTACTATCGCCATTGGATAGATAGGCCGCATCTTGACCATAAACCAAATCCACTCCCGCTAGGGAGATCACATCCCCAGGGAAGAGAGTGGATTGATTTACGCAAACGTTATTCACGAACATCCCTCCTGTTGAATCAAGATCGAATATCACATAACGACCATTGATAGCCCTGATTTGGGCGTGTGTCCTGGACACACGCGGGTCATCGATAACGATATGGTTATCGGGACGCCGTCCAAGATTTACCACTTGTTCGGTTATGGGGTGAACCTGTCCTCCACTGATGATTAAGAATGCGTATTCAGGTACAGGCATTCCTTCATTTGGATCTATCGCCAATGTGCTCGTTTCAGAAATTTCCTGGATCCCATAATGAGATAATATCTCAAACCTGCCTGGTTCCATTGTGCTTTCTGCGCTGATTTTGATCTTGGGTGGCGCCTGATAGCTTACCTCGGATTTCGCTCCAGCTTCTATCAAAATTTGGAGCAATTCCTCAATTATGGATGGATCTTCTGCCAGTAATTGGGCAGTTTCCTGGTCAACCACCAATATGTACGTATCAGCTGCTATCTGACGTCCAGTTTCATCAAGTTTGATGCTGCTCTGCATAGCTGCAATCAAATTCGAGCTGATCTGATTTTGATAACCTCCCTTGGGCACAATCCGCGTAGCTCCTTGCTCAATTAACGATTGTAATCGAGATTCGAAGAGTGAAAGTTTGTCTTGTAGAGAGCTCATGATCAATGTTTTATTATAGAAGGAAGCTGATCATCCTGCAAGATGGTTCGTTCTGCACAATTTAAATAAATCTATGCGCAAATGTGTCATTTCGAACTGGGCATTAATTTAAATCTCTAACTTACGAATGGTATACTGGCAATATGCGTCCCCAATCTAATTCAGGATTCCGAGAAATCGCACATACAGCGGATTGGGAATTGGAGGTCTGGGCACCCGATCTGGGCAGGCTGCTGGAGCAGGCTGCACGGGGTATGTATCATCTTACTGGAGCGAAGGTTTCATCCCAGCCACGCATTTCCCACCTTTTTTCACTGCATAATATTGAACCTGAAACACTGCTGATCGACTTTCTAAACGAATTGCTATATCTTGCTGAATCGGAAGGGCTTGCCTTCGATCATTTCGACCTGCAGTTCGAGGGTGATCAATTGAAGACCCAGGTTATTGGGGCAAAGATCGAATCAATGGGAAAAGAAATCAAAGCAGCCACCTACCATAACCTGAATATAATCGAAACCGAGCTGGGTTTAAGCGCAAACATCGTATTTGATGTCTAATCCAGAGCCTATACCATAAGGGGAGTTGGGAGAATCGGTCATGGTGAACCTACAAGATTTAATCCAGGTAAACCAATATGAATGGGAAATTCCACAATCTTATCGACCAGATATGCTAGTCCCAGTGCGCATATTTGCCACCAAGCAATTACTCGATCAAATCAAGGGTGATAAATCTCTTGAACAAGCAGTCAATGCTGCCACTTTACCTGGCCTGGTCTCACCGGTAGTTGTTATGCCAGATGTCCACCAGGGTTATGGCTTCCCGATTGGCGGAGTTGCTGCTACTCGATTACCGCATGGCATCATTTCTCCTGGTGCAATCGGCTACGACATCAATTGTGGGGTAAGGCTCCTTGCCTCTCAAGTCGAATATGAATCCGTAAGCAACAACCTCGCCGATTTAGCAAATACCCTTAATCGATTGTGTCCCAGCGGGGTTGGGAAAAAGGGGCATATTAAATTGAAAATCAATGAGCTGGAAAGGGTATGCGTTGATGGTAGTCGCTGGGCGTTAAGACACGGCTATGCTAGCGAAGCAGATTTACGCCGCACGGAAGAGAACGGATGTCTTGAAGGAGCAGACCCATCAAAGATCAGCAAACGAGCAAAAGAACGTGGTCAACACCAATTAGGGACCCTGGGTGCGGGAAATCATTTCATCGAAGTCGATGTAGTCGATCAAGTATTCCATCCTCAAGCAGCTCAATCAATGGGGCTTATCACTGGGAATCTGGTGGTCATGATCCACTGCGGTTCGCGGGGATTTGGACATCAAATTTGCACTGATTACGTGCGTGAATTTCAAGGGGCTGTGAAACGTTATTCGATCAATCTCCCAGACCGCGAGCTGGTTTGTGCTCCCCTTGATTCTCCAGAGGGTAGAAATTACTATGGTGCTATGCAAGGTGCTGCTAACTATGCTTTTGCAAATCGTCAGGTATTGGCTCATTTCGCACGCCAGGCTTTTGAAGAATCTCTGGCGGGAAAAGTTCCCAATTGGCATCTTTCCCAGGTGTACGACATCGCTCACAACATGGGTAAAATTGAAACCCATGAGGTTGATGGAAATCCTATTGAAGTCTGCGTACACCGTAAAGGAGCCACGCGTGCATTCGGGCCAGGCTTCCAGGGATTACCGTCCGAATATCGCGCTTTTGGTCAACCAGTGTTAGTTCCAGGCAGCATGGGTACTGCTTCCTGGGTTCTGGTAGGTACACCCGAGAGCATGAGCCGTTCCTTTGGCTCCAGCTGCCATGGTGCTGGTCGCACGATGAGCCGCAGCAAAGCCAAGAAATCAATCTGGGGCGAGGACCTGCGCAAAGAACTCCAATCGCGTGGTATTCACATTCGGGCTGGTTCTATGGCTGGACTGGCAGAAGAAGCCCCTCAAGCCTATAAAGATGTTGATGCCGTGGTTGAGACTGTCCATAAAGCTGGTATTGCCAATAAGGTCGCCCGGTTAAGACCCGTGGTAGTGATCAAGGGCTGATCCCTAGGTTTAAATCTCTCAACGATAAAAATCTCCACGTCCGAAGAACTTACTGCATATAGATACCGGTTTCTATTAATATTTCCTGAAATCAGTGGACTATTGCAGCTCTTTTTAAAAGAAAATCAGCCGCCATTCCCGGCGGCAGATCCTGTTAAGTTCATTTCATGATGATTAATGGGACAATATTTGAGAAAGGAACAGTTTGGTACGGTCTTCCTGTGGATCGTGGAAGATATCATGCGGCGTTCCTGTTTCCACGATTAATCCCTCATCGAAGAAATACATGCGGTCGGCAACCCCCCTTGCAAATCCCATCTCGTGTGTAACGACCAACATTGTCATCCCTGTTTG
>JALHTN010000600.1 GCA_022865865.1 Anaerolineales bacterium | reverse complement strand
GGCTTGTAAAGATCGTTGGGTTGAAAGTGGGCTGATCTTCACCACCAGCATTAGCACCCCCATTCACGCCCGCAACCTGATCAGATATTTCAAAAAGCTTCTCAATGAGGCAGGATTACCAGAAATCCGGTTCCATGACTTGCGCCATACGGCGGCATCAATAATGCTCAATCATGGGATTCCCGTAATCGTCGTTTCACGGCGACTTGGTCACGCCAGGCCATCCATCACACTGGATGTTTATGGTCACCTCATCCCAAGGATGGATGAAGATGCTGCTCAGAAAATGGACGAGCTGTTAACACCAGTAGAACTGCACCAAACTGCACCAGATCTGCACCAGAAATAGGTAGGAGTCAATATCCTTACCTCAATCACCCCATTTATAGGCAAATTCAAAGCAAAAACCCCCATCCCTGGGGGTACTTAAGTGGGCGGAACAGGACTCGAACCTGCGACCTCTTCTGTGTAAGAGAAGCGCTCTAACCAACTGAGCTATCCGCCCGGAAAATAAATTATACTCGAT
The DNA here is from genome assembly GCA_022865865.1 of Anaerolineales bacterium. The sequence continues at coordinate 4,312 of JALHTN010000600.1, read as the reverse complement.
CCCAAACCTATGCCTCGATAAAAGATTAGGGTGATAGAACTATACGATTAGCCTGGGATGTTTTGTTGGCAAGATATCAATTACCGCAAAATAATTTGCACCCACCCGACAATTGTGATACACTTTTAAGGCAATCTGTGCCGAATAACCCTTGATCCTGCAAAATGGATAGCATCATTTCCTCCTCAAAACAGTCCACAGCAGCCCGCGAAATGACGGATAGATTGCAAGGAGTGCGCAATGACTTATGAGGATCGTATCCGCCAAGAACGCCCGGGCATGTCGAAAAGTTTCGCCAAGCTGGCAGATTTCCTGCTCGATTCATATATTGAGGCGGCTTTCATGACTGCTAGCGAACTGGCTCACCGGCTTGATCTTGATGCTGCCACTGTCGTCCGGTTTGCACAGACTCTAGAATACAAGGGCTTCCCTGACATGCAGCGCGAGATTCGCAAGCGGGTGCTGAACGATTTACTGGTTCGTCCAGAGCAAGCGAAGGAATCAGAATCTATTCCAGGAGTTGTAGGTACTGCAATGCAGGAGCTTTCACTGGCATTGGAGCAGACCCGCATTTCATTGGATACAGAAGCCCTGGCGGACCTCGTTGAACAGATTGGAGCCGCTCGGCGCATCATCCTGCTGGTCGAAAATCCTGCCCAAGCCGCAGCCTATAACCTGGTGCATTTCCTTGAGCAAGGTGGCTTCCCAATATATATCGCCAGGTCTGGTGTATCAGATTTGGCCCGTACAGTCCATACAGCGACGCTACAAGATCTGCTGATCGCTTTGGAGATTGCAGGTCAATCTCCCTATATAGCAGGAGCCTTGGAAACTGCCCGGTTAAAGGGATTGCCTACTGCCGCCATTCTGGGAGCTGCTTCACTCAACTCAGCTCGAGCAGCAGATGTCGTCCTGGCAGCACGTTCGAACCCATCATTGGGTGTCGGAATAATTTCCATAGAATCCATCATTTATGCCCTCTGCGAAGCTTTGCGCTGGCGTTTTGCCGATCGTTTTGCAGGGGCAGAACAGGCAATTGCAGGATTAACTGCCCAAATTCAACACGCTAACGATTGATTAAAATTTTTACATCAGGAGAGTTTCATGCGCATTATCCGCTATCAAACCGCGTCTCAAGCAGCAGTATCATATGGATGGGTCAAGGACGATAAAGTTGGTAGTATTGAAGGATCACCGTTTGCTCAATTCAGCCGCGGTGAAGCTGGTCTTTCCTTTGAGGAAGTTGACTTGCTTCCCCCGGTGATACCCAGCAAAATTATATGTGTTGGTCGCAATTATGCCGCCCATGCCAAAGAACATGATGCAGAGGTCCCTGAGGTGCCGTTAATCTTCCTTAAACCCCCGTCAACGATAATCCCACATGGAGGTACTATTCACCTGCCGCCTCAATCCCAACAAGTCGAACATGAAGCAGAATTAGCAGTTGTGATTGGGAAAACAGGTCGCTGGATACCACCAGAAGAAGCCCAGGATCATATCTTCGGCTACACGATCGCTAATGATGTCTCCGCACGTGATCTCCAGTTCAAAGATGGACAGTGGACCCGGGGTAAAGGTTTTGACACATTCTGCCCATTGGGACCTTGGATTGAAACCGAATTTGATCCCGCGGATGCAGTCGTCACCTGCCATGTTAATGAGGAAATGCGGCAGATGGCCTCCACCAGGGATATGGTGTTTAATGTCAGGCAATTGATCGCCTATACCTCCTCGGTAATGACGTTATTCCCGGGAGACTTATTATTAACCGGTACGCCAGCTGGGGTAAACACCCTGCAGGATGGTGATGTGGTTGAGGTGGCTATCGAAGGTATTGGAACATTGCGAAACGAGGTCGCGAACGAACCCGCTCACTAACCGTGGAACTGCCCTTCTCTCTTGATTCCCTCTCGCTAGATGTTCATGCTGCAGTCCAGGTAGCAATCGCGCTGTCCTTTATTGGACTGGTGATTTGCATATGGCTCGGAATTCGTGCGATTCGAAAAGCCAGGACCCTGCGCTTCTTTCGCATGCGGCGTGACAGCATGGTGCGAGGCTGGCGTTTGCTCATCTTTGCGGTCTTCCTGGGACTCTTGGCATTTCTTATCAATCGCTTCGCCGAACCTGTCGCATACAGTTTTTTCCCTCCAACGCCAACTGCATCCCAAACCCCGACCATAACTGTCACACCGTCGATCACGGTAACCCCGACCATCACTCTCACACCGACGATCACATTAACGCCATCTGTCACAGACACACCTACCGTAACACCCACCCCGAGTCTGCCACCTGAAATTGAGGAGAACATAGAGAGTGAAGTAACACCCAATCCTGATTCAATATTCAGCCAATTGATATTCAGTAAAGGGATTGATCAAGATACTTATCAGCCCCTGAATCCCGGGGAAGTCTTCCAAAATCCTGTTGGGCACATGTATGCATTATTCAGTTATGACCGTATGCAGGATGGCTCCCAATGGAGTGCCCTTTGGTATCGGGGTACAGAACTTGTATTTTTCGAAAGCAAACCTTGGGATGGCGGTTCGGGTGGCTTTGGTTTTACAGATTGGGATCCCCCTACCTGGCAATGGGTGCCCGGAGAATATGAGGTTCGGATTTTTATAGGTACAGCATGGAATATCTCAGGTCGCTTCTTGGTCGAGGGTGAAGCCCCAACCCCACCACCGAGTCCAACAGCTTCACACACGCCAACCAGCACCCCTATTCCTACTGCGTCTCCAACCCCGACACCAACCCGAACACCGACCCCAACCCGGACTGCAACTCCAACCTGGACTGCAACTCCAACGCGCACACCGACGCCAACCTTTGGTCCCTCCCCAACACCGCTGCCAGCAACTGCAACCAGGACACGCTTTCCTTCACCATCCCCATCACCCACAAAGACTCGCTGGCCAACTGCAACCCCCATCACAATTACACCCACAAAAACTCGCTGGCCAACAGCACTCCCGCCAACAAAAACGCCAACCATAACCCGCCAGCCATCCAGTACTGCATTCCCATAAAATCGATTAATTGGTTTTTCAGCTTGAAAACTCTCGGTAAAGGTTCAATATCGCTGATTAATAGGTGGTTTTAACTATCATGATCCAGATCTCAGAAACCTGGCGATCGTCTCATCCTGGAGGTGCGGTTGGGATCCTCAGTATGGAAATTGATGCTCCCCTGAAGGATTCCACTGAACTTGACCAGAAAAGGGTCTTGCTCGAGAACCAGCTCAGACAGCAATATCAAGGAATTAGCCGGGCCGAAATTCGAAAATTGCCGGTTATGAATGGCTACACGCAGTACTATAAGCGTTTTAAGAAAACGTATCACCTACTGCTGCAGCTAGATTCTGTTTGTAACAAAAATAAGCCCATTCCACAAGTAGATGCATTGGTTCAGGCTATGTTCATGGCCGAATTGAACAGCTTCATATTAACTGCGGGACATGACCTTGACAAAATTCAAGGATCCATAAAGCTTGACTCTGCGAACGTTATGGAGGTTTACTATAATCTGCGGGGCGATGCTGTTACCTGTAAATCCGGTGATATGGTAATGTCCGATAACCAAAGTGTAATTTGCAGTGTTATTTATGGCCAAGACCAGCGTACAAGGATCACTCGCGACACTCGCAATGTTCTCTATGTAATGTACGTCCCTCCAGAGATAGAACCAAGAGTGATCGAAGAACATATACTTGATTTAGAAGAGAATATACAATTGGTTGCCCCCCTATCGCAAACTAAACTTAGCCAAATCTATTTTGCGAATTCCCCCAATCCATCAACGATTCGAGAAAACTAAAGTAAACTCAAGCAGTTTAATTGGCCAATAAATGTGCTCCAGCCAGCTCCGCTGAGCAGGAGAAAAAAAATTGTCAATAATTATTTGTGTTTGATTTTAAATTGAAAGTGTACTGGGATCTTGCTTCAATGCACGCGCAATTTCTGCAGCTACTTTTGCGTTATTCCGCAGCAATCCCAGGTTTGCACGCAGGCTGGCATTCCCGGTCAATTCGGTCACCCTTTGAAGAAGGAATGGTGTAACCCGCTGACCACGGATGCGTTCTATTTTCGCATCTTTTAAAGCTTGCTTAACAGCTTGCCTCATCTCCTCTTCTGGCATGGCAACCTCGGGAGGCGGTGGAGCTGCAACCAGCAGCGCACTTTCTAAACCCAACTGCCAGTGAGTTTTTCCGTATTCAACCACTTCTTCTGGGGAATCTGCTCGATGACTGGTCGGTAAACGGCTCCTGGCAGAATAACATGCCGGAAATTCATTGGTTCGATAACCAATC
>JALHTN010000599.1 GCA_022865865.1 Anaerolineales bacterium | reverse complement strand
CGATGAGAATCAGATATCAAGCAGGTTTAATCAAAAAAAGATCCAATTTATATGGATCTTTGAAGTGAGCGCGGCAGGGCTCGAACCTGCAACCAATGGCTTAAAAGGCCACTGCTCTACCATTGAGCTACGCGCCCGATTAAGGCGCATTCTATCACGAGCAGGCAGAGGCGTCAACGGAACATAATACAGCCGCCCAAATTTGGGCGGCTGTAAATTCATTGTGGGAGAAATTAATTTTAGTAGTAGTTGTTGCTGCCGCCGCCGCCACCGCCACCGCCACTGACACCCAGTGCTGTGGCTAATCTCTCCAGCCAGTTGCCTGTACTGCCCGCTGCGGCACCAAACACTGCGTCAGCGCCCATGGCCTCGCCGCCTTCAGCCAGACTGCCTTCAGCGACACTACCCTCTGCCAGACTGCCTTCAGCCAAACTACCTTCGGCTAAGCTGCCTTCAGCAAGACTGCCTTCGGCAAGACTACCCTCTGCCAGACTGCCTTCGGCAAGACTACCCTCTGCCAGGCTGCCCTCTGCAAGACTACCCTCTGCCAGGCTGCCCTCTGCAAGACTACCCTCTGCCAGGCTGCCCTCTGCTAAACTGCCTTCGGCCAGGCTGCCCTCAGCAAAACTGCCTTCGGCTAAACTGCCTTCCGCCAAACTACCTTCGGCTAAGCTGCCTTCAGCCAGGCTGCCTTCAGCAAAGCTGCCTTCAGCGACACTACCCTCTGCCAAACTGCCTTCGGCGTTACTGCCCATGGCATCGCTTCCAAACGCTGAACCACCCTCAGCTGCGCCGCCCATGGCGTCACTGCCCATCGCCTCACCACCCATCAGATCAGCACCAAAATACAGCAGCGACATCGAGATGCGCTCATCTAAATTATTGGCGAATTCATCGATCGTTTCGGCAGGGATCGAACGCAGTGCACTGATTTCTTCTGGGGTTAGATCGTAACCCACCAGGGCTGTGTCGGGATCACTGAACAATTGATTACGAAAATCTTCTTCCATTACCGCTCGACTGACAACTTTTCTAGATTCGTCTGCGCTCATTTTTATCTCCTTGGGATTGGTTAGTTGTTTTGTTTGTGTCTCCCGTGCCTAAATATACCCGTTTAGGTGGGAAATGTCAGTGAAACAAGATAGTTTCGACCAGTGAAGTCATCCACCTGGTGGATGTGACCTGCTGAACGAGCCAAGTGTGATCTAAATCACACCTAAATCATCGGAATTATGAGTAATTTGCGAGCCAGAATACCGGAAAAGGGAGGCAGGCATGGTATCCAAATAAATATAATTATGGTTTATTTTAATTCAGGCATGGGGATAGGTCGCTCACGGGGTTTGCAGATTCCACAGTAAACAGCATCCGGCACGACGATGGCCATCTGTTCTCCGCTTTCCCCGGTATAGAGATCGATGATATAGGGCATCGTTTGCAGGTGGTCTTTACATACGGAACGACCACAGAAGCGGCAGTTTGCGTGCGCTGAACGGTCACAATGGATACAATTCATCAGTGATTTTAACTCCTAAGCTTATTGAGGGATATTTTGATCTACTGCTTTTACGAAGGATAACCGCCGGGTGCTGGTGCGGGATATCGTGGCGCCGAGCTGCATGAAGTGTGATGTCAGTTCCTGGAAATGTTCCGATTCCAGGCTCAGCAAGCAGGTATCGGTGGAAGCCGTGATGGTTGCGGTGCGGGGGCGATTCTGCAGCAGGGCGATCTCTCCGAAATATTCTCCTGGTTCCCGGCGAGAGATCTCCACCTGCTCACCATCCACCAAGCGGCTGATGACCACCTCACCGGATTCGACAATATAGAACTTATCTGCCTGATCACCTTCATGGAAGAGCACGGCACCAGTTTCTAGAGGTTCCGCTTCCAACCAGGTGGCTAATTGATCCAATTTCTGGCTGGATAATTCGTCGAAAATCGGCATACCGCGCAGCAGCCAGCTGAACTTGACATTTTCATCTACCTGGCTGGCCAGATTGATATACTGGCGCACACACTGGTTGAAATCGCTGTAATCCAAGGCCAGGGTTTTTATGGGTGTTTCAGCGCGTACCGTAGCGTTGCGTGGTGCACTGGAAACCAGGGCGACCTCGCCGAAATACTGGCCGGGGCCTTTCTCGTCGATTTTGCGCTCCACCTGGTCAGCATCAATTCTCCACACTGAAGCCTTGCCTCTTTCAAGGATGTAGAATTTGTCACCGACTTCCCCTTCCCGGATGACCACCTCACCGGAAGCAAACCTTTCCTGCTTGAGGTGGTTGGCGATATTATCTAATTCCTCGTCGGTCACGGTGATAAATAACGGCACTCGCCGGAGAAGATTGCGGGTGTGATTTCTGTTGTCCTGCACCTGTTCACCGAGACTCGAACCCCAATCCAGGCGGGAGATGATCAGCTCGGAGACGACTTCGCGTGTCTGCCAGGGGAGCATGTCGATCCCAAAGCCGAAAGCCAAATCCCCCATTCCCTGTCCCAGCTCACGCTGAAGGATGCGGTGCAGCTCGTCGAACACCAGGTGGTAGACCTCGGTGAGCTCATCGGCGCTCCTCTTGGGCAGCTCATTGTCTTGGAAATGGTTTCCCGAGATTTGGATATCGACGCCCAGCTGCTTCATGGCCTGAGTGAATTCAGTACCCAAGCGATCCACTCCCAGGTAACCAGATTCGAAAAATACCTGGGCGATGACGCGGCGGACCAGGATGGCCACCGAAGCACCAATCGCTTTTTGAGTCTCGCTGGGAATATCCTCCAGGGCGTAGGAAGATAGCTGGGGCAACTGGGCGAAGACCAGATGCAGCCCTCCGGCAGCCAGGATCAAGGTTCCGATTGTGCTGAGGTCAACAAATGGGAAAGCAATCAGCCAGGAAATATCGATTATTAGGCTGCCCAAGCCCAGCAGCAGGAAGGCCGGTGCACGCGCACCACCTCGCAAGCTGGATACCGACCAGATGCTCAGCATGGCGATTAAACCCAGGCTGAGTGAGGCGGGTGAGAGTGGGAAATCAGCCCACCAATAAAGCCCTGCGAATATGGCGATCCCGCTGAATACACCAAGCAAAACCGGCAGCGTTTTCAATCTTCCCTGGGGAGGCAGGACCAGCAGGAGCATTCCCGCACCCACCAGGAACACCGCAATCCACTGAAGCCAGAAAACAAAAGCCTGATTTAGATCGATCAACTGCAGGATTAAGGATAAACCCACCAGGGCCAGCGCGGTGGCGATCAGAAGATAGGTGATACCACGCGCCGAACCAAGATATGGTGGTGCAGCGGTGAATAAACGATATGCAGCGAATGAAACCGCCAGCATTCCCAAAACTGGCCCCAACCAATATGCCTGTCCAGGCAGTGCCAATAAGAGAATGAGGGCGGCCAGGACCGTTACCGCCGCGCCGAGGATGGCGAATTGGCCGTGACGCTGGAAACCTCCAGTCTGGCTGTACCTGGAGATTAGCGATTGAACCACGCCAACCAACCTCAAACCCATCAAGAAGGCAAAAGAGAGCAGCCCGCCAATTAATAAGAAACTAAATATACGGGAGGTGAGCGAGTAATTGCTGCCTAATATGGTTTGCAGCCCGTGCTGGACGCGGGACTGGTAGACTGAGCTGATCAGATACAGCGCGTAAGCCATCCAAGCAATTGAGAGAATTCCGAATGCGGAGAAAATTACCTCATCGCGGGTGAATTTTTTCCTATTCATGATTTTGTTGAGGAATTTGCGACGCAGAAACGCTGAAGACCTTTCTCGTAATGAAGGGATTTCCAGCCAATCGGAAAGTAAGTAGTACCCGTCGTATTTCAAGAGCGGGTTGACGTTGAACAATACGGTGGTGTAAGCAACCACCAGCATCTTGAATAAGAAAGAGTTGATCGAGGCGGATGGGTACAGATAGATGAATATGGCTGCCAGGCCTCCGATGATCAAACCGGTATAGGGTCCATTCCAGGTAACGGCGAGCCGCGCCTTTTTTGGTTCCAGCCAGATATCCGTGGTTTCCACAAATGCAGCTGGCAGGCCGAAGTACAGCATCACCCCACCTTTGGGCACCTCACGCCCGAAGTGTTTGACGGTCAGGGCGTGGCCCATCTCGTGGATGAATATCGGCAGGAGTGAGGCCACCCAAATCAGGGCGATGCTGGCGAGGAAGTTGGCACCAAAAAATTGGTAATTGGGATCGCGGATTACTTGCGAGAACGCCGCCAGACCGAGGATTGTGATTAATACCAGCAGAATCTGCACTGGGCGGGTGAAAAAGATGAAACCCCCATATTTGTAGATTAGCGAGATGTATTTGTCCAAACCGTTATAGCCGATGGGCTGGTTCATAAATTTCGTGGCTGGCAGGCTGAGACGAAATCTCCAGGTGCGTTTGGCGATTTCCCTGTTGATCTGGCTCCAAATCGAGATGGGCCGGTCCGTGAACATATGCTTCCAGTAGAGCATCTCCACCAGCCGGACCACGGTCGTATGTGCAAATTCACCGCTGGTCATGAAATGTTCGACGATCAGCTCCTGAACGGTTGTCTCACCGTCCATGCTCTGCCATAAGGAATACTCAGTTGGCGATAAACGCAGGTAGGTTTTTTCTTCAGTGTTCTTGAGCACAAAATAAGTTCCGGATCTGTCACTTAATTCCTGCTCGAGCACCTGTGGGTTTCTCTCGGGCTGGTATTCTGCAATTTGAACGCGTTTCTCCAAAGACTCCCAGATCCCAGGCGCAGAGTCTGCTGCGGGTAACTGGTCCTCGTCAAGATTGGCTAACCTACTTTCTAAACCAGAATACCAATCCACTGTCATCTAGCGACCTCTTTCATATAAAATCTGCTGCATGCCTGCCGGGTCCTGCAGGAACCAGCTGGTACCATCAAAATCGATCAACCCTTTGGAGCGCAATATTGAGACGGATTTATTTACACTTTCACGGGTGGCACCCACCATGGTTGCCAGGTCAACCTGGGTCAGCGGGATGGTTATTTCCACCCCCCGATCACAGGGCTTACCGCTGCGTTCAGCCAGGCTGAGCAGCTCGAATGCTAATCTGCCCAATACATCCTGAAAGGTCATGGCTTCCAAACGCCGTGCGGTTGACCGGACGCGCTCTACCAAGATCTGGATCATAGCCTGGTTGACAGGCGGAAACTTGTGCATGAATTCCTTTAGATCAGCCTGCGAGAGCAGCCAGGCAACTGTGGGCGCCAAGGTAATGGCGGTCGCAGATCGCTGCTGACCATCCAAGAGGGATAGCTCGCCGAACAGCTCTCCCGGCCCGAGCACGTTAAGAGTTAACTCCTGACCTGTTCGACCGATGCTGATCACCCGCACACTGCCAGATTCGATCATGTACATCATCGTGCCGGGCATATCCTGGTGAAACAAGGTGATTCCATAAGCATAGGTGCGCCGTTGGACTCGTTGGGCGATCTGATCGAGCTGATCTCCAGTCAGATCGGCGAATAAAGGCAGGCTGCTGAGAAATTCTGGCGCGCCGGGTGGGGCACTAGGGATGTTGGAATACAAGCTCATAGTCTAGCTCCATGGTGGTGGTGGGTGCAGTGGGGGAAATTACTATTGCTGCGAAATTAAACTGCTTGCCAAAGCCCTCGATCTCGAATTCTGCCATTTGTGCTGGGGAGAGGGAGATATGTTCGACCTGCATCGGATTGGAAGCTTTCACCAGCCAGACGATCCATTCCACCGGGACCAGGTTGCTGCTGAGGATGAAGCCCTGAGCGTCCCAGCCACCAGACTCATCCTCTGCGCTGTCGAAATATTCCAGTTCGGGGATGGCGATATCGTCGAGCTGGATGCCATCCCGGTTGATGGTGAAGTCGGTGATGAGTTGAAAACGGATGATAATCTCCTGACCAGTATAGAGATTAAGATTGATCGATTCGGAAAGCCACTCGTTTGTTGATCCAGTGTATCCAAAGCCAATGGCCTGACCCCTTGGATTTCTGTCTGTACCGCAGGCAGTGGTAAGGATTTCCCAAGTCCGGCCTCTATCTGGGGAAGCTTCAACATAGGCATAATCGTACAGATTATCTAATTGATACCAGATTCTGTAATCTAATGTTGCGCTGTCAAGGCCAGTCAAATCGAAACTGCGCGTGAGGCTGAAATCGCTTTCATCGCCGCGATTAGAGTACCACACATAATCACCAGTGGGGGGCTCAGCTGGAGTCAAATGCGCCAGGGTTGAGCCTGAGAAGGAAACTTTGACCGGTTCTTGTGATTTGATCAGATAATAGCGAGCCCCATAGGGGTGCAGCCGGTCTGCAAGCGGTTTACTATTAATTGACCTGATCACTTCCTGGGATGGGTCATATTTTAGCGGGAAGTCGTTGTAACCAAATTGCCCCTGGGAGAGTTGGGGGAGATTTATAATGGAAAGTTGAACGTTAGGCGATTTATGCATTTGCATGAAGAAGATGAACCGGATTATGGATATTTGAATTCAAGCTCATAGTCCAGCTGAATGGTGGTGGTGGGTGCAGTGGGGGAAATTACGAGTGCGGCGACATTAAACTGCTCGCCAAAGCCCTCGATCTCGAATTCCGCCATCTGTGCTGGGGAGAGGGAGATACGTTCGACCTGCATCGGGTTGGAAGCTTTTACCAGCCAGACGATCCATTCCACCGGGACCAGGTTGCTGCTGCGGATGAAGCCTTGAGCATCCCAGCCACCAGACTCATCCTCCGCGCTATCGAAATATCCCAGTTCGGGGATGGCGATATCGTCGAGCTGGATGCCGTCCCGGTTTGTGGTGAAATCAGTTATCACGGTGAAGCGGACCTGAATTTCCTGACCCGCATATGGGCTGAGGTCAAGTGATTCGGATAGCCATTCCAGGGTCGTACCGGTATAGCCAAAGCCAAAGGATCGTTCTCTGGGATCATTGGCGGTGCCATGGGCAGTCTCCAGGATTTTCCAGGTATCACCACCATCCGTCGATACTTCTACATAAGCGAAATCATAATACTCTTCGAGTTCATACCAGATCTTATAATCCAGGGTGGCAGAATCTAATTCCGACAGGTCAAAGGTATTGGTCAGAGTAAATTCGCTCTGATCGCCGCGGTTGGAGTACCAGGTGTACTCACCACTGGGTGGGTCGACCGGTGTCAAACGGGCTAAAGTGGAGCCATTGAAGGTCACATTCGTTGTGTCGCTGCCGCGCATTTCATAATAATGAGCAGCGTAAGGCAGCAGCTGATCCTGGATCGGTTCTGGATCCGCAGCACTGATCTTGGTTCTATTCATGATCAGGGGAACGGGATCATATTCGCTGTAGCCAAATTGGCCTTCCTGAATTTGTGACTGGTCGACCAGGTTGGCTACCAACCAGTTTGCAAACACATCTTCAAAGCGAGGCGCTTCGGGTAATTTATCCAGTTCTTCCTGGATGCTCAGGACACCCGGATTGGGATTATTTGCTACGCTTCTGATGAATTCGGGACCGAATTTGTCCAGCAGGTAGATCATGAACAGTTTTTCTCCCGCGTAGTGGATGTAGGAGGATTTGTCTGCATCACCAAACCTTCTCTCCGGGCGAGAGGTTAACTGCATATCCGGATTCTCTGCAAACAGCTCCGCGTTGGTCGGACCCAGAGCACTGGTGGGTTCTGGGGCGCCGGTAAAGTAATAAGCCAATTCCGCCATGGCCTCATTGAGCCACTGGTCTTCGTTGGGATCCAGATTCCAGTGGATCAGGTGCTGGAATTCATGGGCCAGCTTTCCAGCGGTGCTGATCGAATCGACCCGCGCCCGGGCGGTGTTGATCACCAGCATCTCTTTTTGATTGGAATTTGGCTGCATCGATATTGGGAACTGATTAATATTGCTGAAGTAACCAAAGGTTCCGCCCCAATCGTCCTCATCAACCAGCAAGAAATGGGCGCGAGAATCTCCATCGATCCCCGGCGAAAGCTCGCGGCCAAACGCCAGGTGAGCGATGGGTTCCACAAGCTGCTCATACAAATCTGCCAGGGCGACCAACTCAGAATCCAACAAACGAGAGCCGCTGGCTTTCCACCACACGGCGTTTTCGCTGATGTGGCGGATTTGAGCGGTTAGCTGTTCAAAATCATTACTGCCAGGTCGCAGGATGATGCTGAATCTTTCCGTATCATTGACCTCATATTCGCTCGCATCGGGTACTTCGGGGATCAACTCCTCAGGCTGCATGCCCAGGAGTTCCTGCACCAGTCGATAATCGTCCCGGACCGGATGTTCGGCATCCCTCAACCGGGAGGCGGTTTCAAAGGCCTTATCTGGTACAGGGATTTGCACCAGGCCATCCGGAAAAGGTTCCTGCTGAGGCAAAGGTGTTGGTTGAGAGGGAACTTCAGTCGCAGTTTCCTGGACGATCTGTGTGGGACTCTCAACGGTTTCGGTTTCGGCTGGTGTGGAACAAGCTGCGAGCAGTATGATTAGTAATCCAAAGGTTGCTACTGCTAAAGATAATCTCAAATTGGTACGTACCATTAATTTCCTCCGTAATAAAAGTGCTGACACACTTAGTTTGTTGATTTCACTGCAACAATAGTGACATCGTCTTCCTGAGCGTCTTTGCTCTGGAATTCGCAAAGCGTCTGCCAGAGCTGATCGCAATGATCTTGCGCTGAACCAGTGCGCATCTGCTTGATAAAATCGACCAAACGCTGCATTCCGAAAGATTCCCCGTTGGAATGCCGGGCATCGATCACGCCATCTGTATAGAGCAAAATCATACCCCCTACTGGGACGCTCACAGTTTGTTCGTCAAGAATGAGGTCGTCCAGGATGCCCATCAACTGTCCCTGGTCGTAAGGTGCAATTTCTGCCATGCCATCCGCAGTTACGATGATCGGCAGCTCGTGTCCAGCCCGGGCATATGAAAAAAGATTGGTCGTTCTATCCAGCACACCATAGAGCACGGTCACAAATAGACTCGATTCGCCAATCTTGAGCAATAGTTCGTTCACGTGCTGCAAAACCTGGGTAGGTGAATCGTTCCGGTTGGCCATGGCATATAAAAGGGCATGCGTTTGGGCCATGAAGATGGCGGAGGGCACCCCTTTATCAGCCACATCTCCAATGATGATACCCACCTTATTCGAGCTCAAGG
>JALHTN010000598.1 GCA_022865865.1 Anaerolineales bacterium | reverse complement strand
TTATTTGGCGCTTGTACACTTACATTTTTCAGGGAGGAGTATTATTGGACCACTTACGCCATTGCAGCCCTGATATTTATCAGCACAAGCCTCATTCTTGGGTACATAATACCGACCTGGTTGCATGGGGGTAAATTTAATTATCCCTGGCTGTGGTTGTTCATCGCCGGAAGTATGGCATGGCTCATCACCCTGCTTTTCCTGGCATTGTTGAATCTCTCTCCGATGTGCGTTGGGCAGGACAATGGGGATGGTATCAACAACTATTCCTTATGCATCCTGTATTCAGGCTTAGTTGCGTTGTTGTACTCCCCTGTCGAGCTGGTTATGCTCACACTCAGCGCCATTATCGGAGGAAAAATTCTGAGCGCACTCTACAAACCGGGAGAGGGGCAAATATCAGAAAATCTCGTAAGATGAGTCAACCAGGTTCAGATCTTCTCCTTGGGGAGGGGCTTCCGGACCGCTGGCTTTAAGCTGATCTCGGAAGAACTGGAAAGAGGGCAGGTTATTGACCACGTCCAGAGCTTCTTGATCGCTATACATCCCAAAGTGGATGAAAGTTTTTCCATCCTCCAAAATAAAAGAGCTGTATTTAATCCCCGGATGAGCGATTTCCTGCAAATCCGCCATTATCCGCCGTATATTGCGTTTGTTCGTGTCGGCATATTCAGCCTTGACCGTATATTGAACCTTAACTGCTTTCATTCTGCATACCTCCATTATAAATAGACTAATTCGGTCTTGTTTCATAATTCTATCATCTCCTAATGCCGAATCCTGCGACAAAAATATTTTGATCTGATTTTCATGCAGAAGTTGTCACCAGGCAGGATTCATTCAGGTACTTTCTTAATCACCTCTTCATGAGTATTGCCAATGGATTCACCCTCAACCCAACCTCATGTCATTTCGAGCGCAGCGAGAAATCCCTTTGACGCTCATTTAATATCCAAAACTTTAGGGATTTCTCGTCGCAAAAAACGCTCCTCGAAATGACATTATTAAATACACCAATAACTTCACAAAAGATGGATGTCACGAAATCCCGAGAAAAACAAAGATTTTCCCTGGGCTATCCACAATTTCTAATCGCCAATCCAGAAGTCCCTTCCCAACTCACTTAAGCTGCGCTTAATACAATAAATAGTCAGGCATAAAGACAAATCGGCAGTCAAAATGCTATCCTTCTTGTCAATCCAATGGAAGGAAATATCTTCCTGAAGAAAGCAAAAGATAAATAATAACTATTAAAGATCCAACTGAAAGAGGAGACGAATCAATGACCATGTCTAGCGTACGTGAATTGAACATGCAGGTAAAGGAAGAAGCCATCTTCCTGCAGGATTTGCTGGCTGAGATCAATAAAGTGATGGTTGGTCAGGAAGCCCTGGTTGAAAGAGTGCTGATCGCCTTATTAGCGGATGGGCACATCTTGCTGGAAGGTGTACCCGGTCTGGCGAAAACCCTGTTGATCAAAACCCTTGCCCAGGCAATTCGGGCTGATTTTTCACGCATCCAGTTCACCCCCGACCTGCTGCCGGCTGATTTGATCGGCACCCAGATCTA